>NZ_DATFIP010000090.1:0-2432 GCF_035270045.1 Salibaculum sp. | reverse complement strand
ATCCGCGAAGGCGGCCGCACCGTCGGCGCCGGCGTCGTGGCAAAGATCATCGAGTAATCTACCCCAGGGTTCGACGAGGGAGGCCGGGCGGCCCGGCCTCCCTCCTATCAACTCCAAAGCCGCGAAAGGCTCAACCAATGCAAGGCCAGAACATTCGCATTCGGCTCAAGGCGTTCGATTACCGCGTGCTGGATGCCAGCACGCAGGAAATCGTCAATACTGCCAAGCGGACCGGCGCGCAGGTGCGCGGGCCGATCCCCCTGCCGAACAAGATCGAGAAATACACCGTTCTGCGTGGTCCCCACGTGAACAAGAAATCCCGTGACCAGTTCGAGATCCGCACTCACAAGCGGCTTCTCGATATTGTCGACCCCACCCCGCAGACCGTGGACGCGCTGATGAAGCTCGATCTCGCGGCGGGCGTGGACGTGCAGATTTCGGTTTGAGGAGGGCAAGGTGATGTTGCGCTCTGGTGTGATCGCGAAGAAGGTCGGGATGACCCGGCTTTTCATGGAGGACGGACGGCAGGTGCCGGTGACCGTCCTGCAACTCGACAAGCTTCAGGTGGTGGCCCAGCGCACCCCTGAGAAACACGGCTATTCGGCCGTGCAACTCGGCGCCGGCACGGCCAAGGCCAAACGCACGAGCCAGGCCATGCGCGGCCATTTCGCCGCCGCCAAGGTCGAGCCCAAGCGCCGCGTCGCGGAATTCCGCGTCGCGCCCGAGAACCTGATCGACGTGGGCGAGGAGATCACCGCCGACCATTATTTCGAGGGCCAGTTCGTCGATGTATCGGGCACCTCGATCGGCAAGGGTTTCGCCGGTGGCATGAAGCGGCACAATTTCCGCGGGCTCGAGGCCACGCACGGCGTCTCGATCAGCCACCGCAGCCACGGCTCCACCGGTCAGTGCCAGGACCCCGGCAAGGTGTTCAAGGGCAAGAAGATGGCCGGCCACATGGGGGCCGCGCGCGTCACCACGCAGAACCTGCAGGTGGTGCGCACCGATGCCGAGCGCGGCCTGATCATGATCAAGGGTGCGGTTCCCGGCTCGAAAGGCGGCTGGGTGACGATCAAGGATGCGGTGAAAAAGCCGTTCCCCGAGACCGCCATCCTGCCCGCGGCGCTGAAATCGGCCGCGGAAGAGGCGCGCCGTGCCGCTGAAGAGGCCGCCGCCCAGGCCGCTGCCGAGGAAGAGGCCGAAGCCAAGCGCCTCGCCGAGGAGCAAGCCGCTGCAGAAGCGGCCGCGCTCGAGGAGGCCGAGGCCGAAATCGAGGCCGAGAAGAAGGACAGCGAAGAATGAAACTCGACGTGATCAAACTGGACGGCGGCACCGCCGGCTCGGTCGATCTGGGCGAAGACATCTTCGGCCTGGAGCCCCGTTCCGATATCCTGCACCGCGTCGTCCGCTGGCAGCGCAACAAGGCGATGGCCGGCACGCACAAGGTCAAGACCCGGTCGGAAACCAGCTATTCCAGCAAGAAGATATATCGCCAGAAGGGCACCGGCGGCGCACGCCACGGCGACCGCAATGCGCCGATCTTCCGCAAGGGGGGCATCTACAAGGGCCCGACCCCGCGCAGCCATGCGCATGAGCTGCCCAAGAAGGTGCGCAAGCTTGGCCTCAGGCACGCGCTCTCGGCCAAGGCGCAGGCCGGTGAACTCGTGGTGATCGAGGACGCGGCCAGCGACGGCAAGACCCGGACCCTGGCGCGCCAGGTCAAGGATCTCGGCTGGAAGCGCGCGCTTGTCATCGACGGCGCACAGGTCAACGAGGACTTTGCCCGCGCAGCGCGCAACATCGAGGGCCTCGATGTGCTGCCCAGCGTCGGCGCGAACGTCTATGACATCCTCAAGCGTGACACGCTCGTGATCACCAGGGCGGGTGTCGAAGCACTGGAGGCTCGACTGAAATGAGTGCCAAGGCAGAACATTACGACGTGATCCGCAAGCCGGTCATCACCGAAAAGGCGACGATGGCCAGCGAGACCGGCGCCGTCGTCTTCGAGGTGGCCATCGACGCCAACAAGCCGCAGATCAAGGACGCCGTCGAGGCGCTGTTCGGGGTCAAGGTGAAGGCGGTGAACACGTCGATCACCAAGGGCAAGCAGAAGCGCTTTCGCGGCATCAAGGGCACGCGCAAGGACGTCAAGAAAGCCTATGTCACGCTCGAAGAGGGCAACACCATTGACGTGACGACTGGCCTCTAATAAGAGGCCTCATCCGCGCAGCCCCGGGATTGTCCGGGGCTGCGTTCATTCCGGAAACGCGTGGCGCGAGCGGCCCGTTTCCGTGAGCCGGGGACCTCAGGGGCCCTACATGATCCGCGGGGATACACCCCGCATTACATAGCGGCCTGTCATGGGTCGCGTTTGCAAACGGAAGACAGAAAGCATGGCACTCAAGTCGTACAAGCCGACGACGCCGGGCCAG
>NZ_DATFIP010000089.1:0-10170 GCF_035270045.1 Salibaculum sp. | reverse complement strand
CATCTTGTGCGCACAGTGAGACGCCCCGCTCCTTGGCTTCGTACCAATCTTGATCGAGATCGCGTGAAATTTGTGCCGCTAGTAGCCTGGCGTCGGCGAAGTCACGGGTGTGGAGAGAGAAGCGGATGAGTTCTCTGGGCTCAACGTCTCGATAGCGGACGGGACGCCGTCGCTGGTAATGCCAAATACCTTGGATCTGTTTGAGATGTAGCCCTCTCATGATTTTCCTCGCGTGCTACAAATCTAGCTACAAGCGCGATTTGCGGGGTGACGAGGACGAACATAGAAATCAATAGTCCCAAAGGCTTAGGGACGGAGCACCGTTTTGAGTTGAAGCTAATGGTGCCCGGGGGCGGAATCGAACCACCGACACGAGGATTTTCAATCCACTGCTCTACCCCTGAGCTACCCGGGCACGGGTGAACGCGTGGCGTTCGGGTGGGCGCGTTCTAGGGGATGGCCCGGGGGGTGTCCAGACCCATTTTGCGTCAATGCCGACGTGGGGGTGTGTCGCGGTCGAGGCGCTCGATTTCCTCAAGCGCCTCAAGCGTCTCCTCGGGGTCCTGCGAGGGCACGGCGTAGCTGCCGCCCAGCCAGCGCGCAAGATCGAGGTCGGCGCAGCGGCGGCTGCAGAAGGGGCGGAAGCCTGGCACGGTGGGTTTGGCACAAAGCGGGCATGTCATGCCAGAAGACTGCCAAGTCTCGGCAGCACCGGCAAGCGTTCGCGTTTGCGCTGCAGTTCCACGTGGCCGAGCGGTGTCCAGCCGACCAGCGTGGTATCGAGCGGATCCGCGCGGAAGGCCGCGCGCAGGGCGCTATCGACCTGTTTGCGGTGGGCCTTGGTCATCGGGGCGCAGTCTACCACCACCTGCCCGCCAAGGCCGCGCAGGCGCAGCGCACGGGGCAGATCCCGGGCCGCGGCGAGGTTCGCCTTGAGCCCGGCCGCCGGCGACGTGTCGCCACCCGTGTTCACGTCTACCGCCACGAGGGCGCGGGTCGGCTCGATGTACATGAAGGCGCCATTGGACAGGGCGACATGCCCTGACGACAGTGCCTCGATCTGTTCCAGCACGCTTTCACGGGCGAAGCCGCCGGGCTCCGTCACCACTTCGGCCGGATCGGTCCAGTCGCGCCAGGCCAGCGTGTGAGGACTGTCCCCCTCGACCAGGGCCTCGGGGTCTGGTTTCACGGCGTCGCCTGTCACAGCCGTGGCCAGCGCGGCCATGTCGGCGATATCCCCGGCGATCATTTCCGGATCGGCGCCCGCGCACGAGGACCGCAGGATCAGCCCCGCGCCCGGCGGCAGATCCACTTCGTGGGACACCTCCAGCAGACGCTCGCGTTCATCCTCGTCCTTGATCCGGCGCGAGACATTGCGGCCCGGCGCGCCGGGCGTGACGATGGCATGGCGGCTCTTGAACAGGACCTTTGCGGTAACCGGCACCGCCTTGCCCTCGTCGGCATGGCCCGTTACCTGCACCAGCAGCGGCTGGCCAGGGGCCAGTCCCTTGGCGTGGCGCAGAAAGGCCTTTTCGCCGTCGGGCAGGCGCAGGATCATGCCGCCCTGCCCTTTCAGCGGACGGTCGCAGATGGCGCGGAAGATCGCGCCGGGGCGGATCTGGTCTGGGTCGTCGATCAGCAGGTCATCGAGTTTGCCGTCCACCATCAGCGCCGCCGCCTCGCACCCGTTCAGGGTGTCAAGAACGATACGCCGCCCCTTCATGACCAGACCTCGACACCGGCCGCGCGCAACAGGTTCGCCGTTTCGACGACAGGCAGCCCCATCACTGCGCTATAGGAGCCGGCAATCCAGGGCACAAAGGCCGCTGCGGGCCCCTGGATGGCATAGCCACCCGCCTTGCCTTCCCAGTCGCCCGTGGCGAGATAACCGTTCACCTCGACATCCGAGAGCGGCTTCATCCTGACCTGCGTGACAACATCCTTGACGCGGATAACCTCGCCCGTTCGCACGGCCACGGCGGTGATGACCTTGTGGCGGCGGCCGGACAGGGCATGAAGGAAGGCCGCCGCCTCGCCCGCGTTTGCGGGTTTGCCCAGAATGCGCCGGCCCATGCACACGGTGGTATCGGCACACAGCACGACCTCGCCGTCCGCACAGTCACTGGACTCGGCCTTTTGACGGGCCATGCGGCGCACATAGTGACGGGGGTGTTCGCCCGGCGCCGGCGTCTCGTCGATATCGGGCGCGCGCACGTCATGGGGAACCAGGCCCAGCTGGGCCAGAAGCTCCAGTCGGCGCGGGCTGCCAGAGCCGAGGATGAGTTTGGGGGTGTCGGTCATTTCAGCGCCCAGTTTTGCAGCCGGGTGCCGGCCACATTTCGCCGCGCAAAACGTTTACCCGCACTGTCGCGAAGCCTTTGGCGCCGCGTTACTTGAACCGGTAATTTATGCGGCCCTTGGTCAGATCGTATGGTGTCATCTCGACCTGAACCTTGTCGCCGGCCAGAACACGGATGCGGTTCTTTCGCATCTTGCCTGCCGTATGCGCGATGATCGTATGGCCGTTCTCCAGCTCGACCAGGAATGTCGCGTTCGGCAGGAGTTCCTTCACGACACCGGGAAATTCGAGCAGTTCTTCCTTGGCCATGTTCACTCCGTTGCTGTTTTCCGCACAAGCGCGGACGCGCCTAGTTGAGCCTAAGACGCCCATATTTCAAGGGCCAATCAGACAAGTGGGACGGATTTGACGCCGCGATCGTGTCTTTGCTGCTCGTCCCAGTGGGAAAAGTTGCCCACCTGGCCGGTCTGCCGCGGCGCTCTGATCGCCATCAGGTCGAGTTCGGCGACCACCGGGCCGGCGCGATCGGTTTCGCCCTGGGCAAGGATGCCGTCACCCGGAAGCCCGTGATCGGGCGGGCAGAACAGACCCGCCCGGCCGGTGCTGTCATCCACGATATCGCACCCCGCGACCCGGCCCACGAGAGGGGCCTGCACCACCAGGCACTGGGATTCGATGGCGCGGGCGCGGGCCGATTGGCGCACCCGCGTCTGTCCGGCAGGCCCATCGGTGCAGGAGGGCACCAGGATCATGTCCGCCCCCGCCTCGGCAAGTCTGCGGGCAAGGATCGGGAATTCACAATCATAACAGGTCAGGATGCCGATACGGCCCAATCCCGTGTCGAAAACTTTCAATCCGTCACCCGGGACCAGTCCGAGCGTTTCGCGCTCGTAGGGGGTCAGGATCAACTTGTCCTGGTGGGCGACGATGCCATCCGGTCCGACCAGCCAGGCCCGGTTGACCAGGCCCCGCGGGGTGCGGACCGGCCCGGTGCCTGCCAATAAGTGGCAGGCATGTCGCGTGGCAAATGCCGCTGCAAGGTCACACCAGGCCCCGGCACGATCCGCGGCCTGGTCACGCCATTGCAAGGGTGACAGCGTCGGCGGAGCGGCCATCAGTGCAGCTTCCATCGCAGCGTATTCCGGCAAAACGACAAGATCGGCCGGCCCCGTCTGGAAGAGAGTGTCCCATTTCGTGTCAAGGGCGGTCCAGCCCGAGAGGCGCTCGACCTGGTAGGCGACAGCAGCGATCCTCATAGGGTCCGCATCCAGAATTGCAGCGGCTTGGAGGTCTGCGCGGTCTCGCCGATATCGGTCCAGTCGAAATGCGCGATGACATCCGGCAGTTTCTGGTAACCCCGTTTGCGCCAGAAACCATCCAGCGGGCGGTAATCCGCGGGCTTCATCGGATGATCGTCGGGGCGGATAACACCGCAGAAGGCGCTGTACTTCCGGCCCAGAGCGCTCGCATGCGCCTCGCGCGCATCGAAAAAGGCATGGCCGATCCCCTGACCCCGATACGATGGCAACAGAACAGATTCCGCACAGTAGAATATGTCCTCCAGGACGATTCCCTGCCCGTCGAAGGCCCGGGCGAAATCCTCGGCATGATCCTCCATCGGGGCACCCGTTGCCGCCCCCACCAGCCGCGCGCCGTCGAAGGCCCCCACCAGGATCGCCCCTGCGCTCTCGCGATAGCTCTGCAGGTAGCGATATTCGTAGTCGAAGGAGCCATCGTAGAGGTAAGGCCAGTCGCGAAAGACCGTCATGCGCAGCCGCGCCACGTCCTCCAGCGCAGGCTCCAGGTCGGCACCGGTCAGGGGTCGCACGTCGATACCGGTCATGCCTCGCGCCCCGGGCCCCAGCGGTTGGTCAACCGCTCGAATATCTGGTCGCGGGTCTGGCGATAACTATTCAGCTTGGCCGCGCGTCCTTCGCCCAGACCGGTGGGGTCAAGAACCGGCCAGTAGTCGATCTCCAAGTGAACATGCCGGGTGAGGTCCAGCGCCCGGCGCTGGCTGGCCGGGGACAGCGCCACGATCAGGTCGAACGACGACAGGTCGTCGCCCCATTCCGCCATCTGGTCGAAGGACCGGGTGCGATGACGCGAAAGCTCGACCCCAATCTCCTGGCAGACGGCGATGGCGAAGCCATCCACTTCCAGCTCGCCCTTGACCCCGGCGGACTGCACATAGGTCTCGGTGCCGTAGAGCTTTTTCATGATCCCCTCGGCCATGGGCGAGCGGACGGAATTGTGATCGCAGCAAAACAGCACCGATTGCGGAAGGGGCTGTGGGGCTGCCGCATCCATCCGTCAGACCCCGAAATGCAGCACGCAGATCAGGGTAAAGAGCCGCCGGGCGGTATCGGTGTCCACGATCACCTTGCCCTCCAGCCGTTCCTGCAGCACCCGCGCGCCCTCGTTGTGGATACCGCGACGGGCCATGTCGATGGTCTCGATCTGGCCGGGGGTCGAATTCTTGACGGCGTTGAAATAGCTTTCGCAGATCTGGAAGTAATCCTTGACCACCTGCCGGAAGGGGCCCAGCGAAAGCTGGAACTCGGCCGCCTCGGTGTCGTCCTCGGTGGCCACCGCGAAGACCAGGCGACGGTCGCGGATCGACAGGGCCAGCTTGAAGGGCCCTGACGGCACCTCGCGCCCTTCGCGTTCGGGCAGGGAAAAGGCGTTTTCCTCCAGCAGGTCGAACATGGCGACCTTGCGCTCCTGCTCGATCTCGGGCGTGGGCGGGGGCAACCCGCTGTCGTCCAGTTGGATATCGACGATCCGGCTCATTCATCGCCCTCGTTCAGCTTGTCCAGCCGGGCCCGCACCGACAGGCCGTGCGCCTCCAGGCTCTCGGCACGCGCCAGCGTCTCGGCCGCCGGCCCGATCCGGCCCAGGGCCGCCGGGGTCATCCGCGCAAGCGTGGTGCGTTTGACGAAATCCATCACCGACAATCCCGAGGAAAAGCGCGCCGACCGCGCGGTCGGCAGAACATGGTTCGGCCCCCCCACGTAATCGCCAATCGCCTCTGGCGTCCAGCCCCCGATGAAGACCGCACCGGCATGGGTGATCCGGCCCGACAGCGCCTCGGCGTTCGCCACGCACAACTCAAGGTGCTCGGGCGCGATCCGGTCCGAAAGGGCCACTGCCTCATCGAGGTCCCGCACAACCACCACTGCACCGAAATCGCGCCAGCTGACCCCGGCAATGGCGCGGCGTTCCAGCGTCTCTAGCCGAGCCTCGACGGCGCGCGCCACGCCACGCGCGAATTCCGCATCCGTCGTGATCAGGATCGACTGCGCGCTTTCGTCGTGCTCGGCCTGGCTCAGCAGGTCCAGCGCGATCCAGTCGGGGTCATTGTTACCATCGGCGATCACCAGGATCTCGGACGGCCCCGCGATCATGTCGATACCCACCTTGCCGAAGACCCGGCGCTTGGCCGCGGCCACGAAGGCGTTGCCCGGCCCGGTAATCTTGTCCACGGGCGCGATGGTCTCGGTGCCATAGGCCAACGCGGCCACGGCCTGAGCCCCGCCCACGCGATAGACCTCGTCCACCCCGGCCAGCTTCGCCGCCAGCATCACCAGCGGGTTCACCACGCCATCGGGCGTGGGCACCACCATGGCCAACCGCCCGACCCCCGCCACCTTGGCCGGAACCGCGTTCATGAGCACCGAGGACGGATAACTCGCCAGCCCGCCGGGGACATAGAGGCCCGCTGCCGAAACCGGGGTCCAGCGCCAACCCAGGCCGGCCCCGGCCTCATCCTCCCACCAGGCATCCTGCGGCATTTGCCGCGCATGGTAGGCACGAATGCGCTCGACCGCCTGCTCCAGCGCGGTGCGCTGGGCGGCGGGCACCTTTGCGGCATGGCCTGCGATCTCGGTCTCCGACATCCGCATGTCACCGGCCGTCAGGTCCAGTCGATCGAACTTGGCTGTCAGCTCCAGCACCGCCGCGTCACCACGCGCGCGGACATCGGCGATGATCTCGCCCACCGTGGCATCAACCTCGGGGCTGTCTTCGCGTTTCATCCCCAGAAGCGCGGCAAAGCCGGTCTCGAAATCGGCATCCTCGGTCGACAGGAACACGGGCATGGGCTTTCTCCTTTGTCCGTTCCCATACAAATCCCGCACCGAAGCCGCAATGCGGCCATCGGCTCTAACGGGTCCAAAAAGTCGCGGGAGAGTCCGCACCCTTCGCGGATGGGGGATGCGCCCAAGGCGCCGAGCCGATCGACGCGCCACGCGAAACAGCGCGGCGCGACCCCGATGTCCGCGTGAAAAGGGCGCGGAAGCGCTCAATCTGGCAGGGCTACGCCTCGGGGTGGTTCGGCCGGGCGCCCGATGGGGCCGCGTAGGGCCGGGTCACGTCGCGCAGCACGGCCTCCAGCGTCTCGACCTCCAGCCGGATCGCACCGTCACCGGCCAGCGTCAGCAGCACCTGCCCCGTTCCATCCTCGCCAGGCTCGAAGCGCACCGCCAACAACGACAGGATCGTCTCGCTGTCGCCCGGCGCCACGCCCTGGCTTTGTACCGACAGAACGTCCTCGAAGGCCAGCACCGATTGCACCCGTTCATAGGCCCGCCCCTGGGCCTCGGCCCGGGGGGCATCCTCCCAGCGGAACCTGTTGAGCAGCAGACCGAAGCGCCGCGCACTTCTGTCCCAGCGCATTTCGCTGCCTGGAAAGATGGCGTCCTGCACCAGCCCCGAAATCACCGAAAGATCATTGGCATCCAGCGCCCTCAGGCGCAGCGGGCGCTCGGCCCCGTCCTCGAAACGCGCGTCCCCTGTCATTGGCCCGGCACCCTCTCGATATCCGCTCCGACGCCGCCCAGCTTGTCTTCGACCGCCTCGTAACCGCGGTCCAGGTGGTAGACGCGATTGACCTGTGTCTCACCCTCGGCGGCCAACCCGGCCAGGATCAGCGACACGCTGGCGCGCAGGTCGGTCGCCATGACAGGCGCGCCTTTCAATTCCGCGACACCGGTCACCGTCGCGGTGCCGCCCTGCACGTCAATCTCGGCGCCCATGCGCGTCAGTTCCGGCGCATGCATGAACCGGTTCTCGAAAATGCGCTCCTCCAGCACCGATGTGCCTTCGGCGAGGCAGAGCATCGCCATCATCTGGGCCTGAAGGTCCGTGGGGAACCCCGGGAAGGGCGCGGTGGTCACGTCCACCGCCCGCGGCCGCCCGTTGCGGCGCGCCACATGCAGGCCCAGCGCCGTTTCATGAATGTGAACGCCCGCTTCCTCCAGCTTCTCGGCGAAGGCGCCGACAAGGTCGCGGCTACCGCCAATGCAGGTCACCTCGCCGCCCGCGATCACCGGGGCCAACATGTAGGTGCCCAGCTCGATGCGGTCGGTCACAACCGGGTGGGTCGCGCCGTGCAGCCTGTCAACCCCCTCGACGGTGATCTCAGATGTGCCGTCACCACTGATCTGCGCGCCCATCTTGCGCAGGCAGGTGGCCAGGTCGACGATCTCGGGCTCGCGCGCGGTATTCGTCATGACCGTGGTGCCCTTGGCCAGCGTGGCCGCCATCAGCACGTTTTCCGTGGCCCCGACCGAAGCGAAGGGAAAATCCACCCGCGCGCCCGTCAGGCCGCGCCGCGCCGTCGCGTGCAGGTATCCGTCCTTCAGCTCGACCTCGGCACCCAACGCCTCGAGCCCCTGAATATGGATGTCCATGGGCCGGGCCCCGATCGCGCAGCCCCCTGGCAAGGACACCACCGCCCGGCCGGCGCGCGCCAGAAGCGGTCCGAGGACCAGGTTCGAGGCGCGCATCTTGCGCACGATGTCATAGTCGGCGACGTGGTTTATCTCGCCGTGGCAGGCCATGGCCTGCACCCGGCCATCCTGCAGGGCGGACACCTCGGCGCCCAGCGATTGCAGAAGGGTCGTCATCGTCTTTATGTCGGACAGACGCGGCGTGTTGGTCAGCGTCAGCGGCTCGTCGCTGAGCAGCGCCGCCGGCATCAGCGTCAAGGCCGCGTTCTTGGCCCCGGCGATTTCGATTTCGCCCGACAGCGGCTTGCCGCCGCGTATGATGATGGAGTCCATGCCTGCCTACTCTTTCTCTTGGCTCGCGCTGTCATCTGCCCCGGCCCGAACCCGTGCCTGCTGCTTGCGGCGTTTGAGATTGGCCTTCAGCGCCGCCTTCAGCCGCGCATCCCGGTCCTTATCGGGCTTTCGGGGTGATTTGGGGTCGGTTTTTCCGCTCATGAGCCCCGTCTACAGTGCCGGGGAAAAACCGTCCAGAGAGGGCTTGCAAGGCGGCAAGAATACGTCTACTTCCCCCGCGCACGGCGCTGCTGTAGCTCAGAGGTAGAGCACTCCCTTGGTAAGGGAGAGGTCGAGAGTTCGATTCTCTCCAGCAGCACCACTTAAATACTATAAAGGTATGATTTACATACATAAAATAAAAAATTACTTATCTCTGCCCCCTCAATTATCCACCCTTGCATGCTTGCTAGTCAGCAACCAGTATCGGCGAATGCGATATGAATCACTGAAGGCGGCCGTAGCAGCGAGGCCAAAAACGCCACATGAGGTATGCTGGAGCGGCGGACCGGGTTCGAACCGGCGACCTACAGGATGGAAACCTGCCGCTCTTCCAACTGAGCTACCGCCGCATGGATTTCCCGGTAGGAGTTTAGCACACAACACACCGGGTGTAGAAGAAATTCGACCTGACCAGTTGAGTCTGGCACCGCAGGAACTTCGGAGCTATGCCCAAAAGTTGGTGACGGCCTTGGTCAGGCGGCGGTTTGAAGTTGCTTGATGCCGTCTTTGAACTTAACCCCTTCGATGACCTCGGGCAGACGGTTTGGCCCGTTGATCTTTCGCCACTTCTTCTTGGCTGACATCATCAGCTTGAAGACCATGGCGAGAGCGGTCTTTCGGTTCAGGCACCCCTTGGTTTTGCGGGGCGCTTGTCATGAGAGACCTTGCCTCCAGGGCTTCGCTTTCGGGGATCGCGGCGGATGCGGCGCAAGGTTTGGCCGAACGGCCCAGGCGGTTGTCGCCGAAATGGCTTTACGATGCGGCCGGCAGTGCGCTTTTCGAACAGATCACCAGGCTGCCGGAATACTATCCGACCCGGACCGAGACGGCGATCCTGCGCCGGCATTCAGACGCGCTGGCCGCCCTGATCCCGTCCGGCGGGGCGCTGGTGGAGCTCGGCTCGGGGGCGAGCGCGAAGACGCGCATCCTGCTCGAGGCCGCGCCGCATCTGGGCGCCTACGTGCCGATCGACATCTCCGCCGACTTTCTGGAAGAGACGGCGCAGGACCTGCGCCGGCGCTTTCTGGCACTGCCGGTGTATCCCGCGGTGGCCGATTTCACCCGCTCGGTCACGCTGCCCGGCGCCGTGCGGGCGCTGCCGAAGACCGCCTTCTTTCCCGGCTCCACCATCGGCAATCTGGAGCCGGACGTCGCGCGCGACCTGCTGACCGATATCCGGGCCTGGGGCGATGTGCGGGTCCTCGTTCTGGGCGCGGACCTCGTCAAGGACGCAGCGACGCTGGTGGCGGCCTATGACGACAGCCAGGGCGTGACCGCGCGGTTCACCACGAACGCGCTGGTCCGGCTCGCCGCCGAGCCGGGGGTACGGATCGACCCGGACGCCTTCACCTATCGCGCCAGCTGGAATGCCGGGCTCGCCCGGATCGACATGGAGCTGATCGCACGCAAGGCCCATACGGCCCGTATCGAGGAGGCCGAGTTCGCCTTCGCGGCCGACGAGCCGATCCTTGTCAGCGCGTCGCGCAAGTATACCCCGGAGTCCCACGCGGCGCTGGCCGAAGCCGGAGGCTGGCAGCTCGACATGCAGTACCGCGACGACAACGATCTGTTCGCCGTTGCCGT
>NZ_DATFIP010000088.1:0-4218 GCF_035270045.1 Salibaculum sp. | reverse complement strand
GGGCTATGACGTGCAAGGGTTGTCGCGGCGGCGTCCCGGAAGAGGTGGGGCGAAACGGGAATGCCGGTGATCCGTTCCACCCCGTTCGAGATCAGTGTGCGCAAGTGGTCTTCACCGAACTTATGGCCCGTGCGGCCGATCCAGAGATGATCGTCTTTATCGCTCGCGCGCGCGGCCAGCATGGGACGGGCGTCGCGCAGATAGATGCGCAGGAGATCGGCGGCGGGGTCGGGCACCTCCGCCTCCCAGGGCAGGCCCGACTTCGTCAGAGTGCCGGGGAGCGCAATGCTGAAACCCTCCGCGTGCGGCAGGAATGAGGCGCCGATGCGCAGCCCGGTGAACGCGCGACGGCGCATTGGCATCAGGGCGAGCAGGCCGATCATCACGCCATCACGCAGGGCGGTTGCGCGGAACAACGGAACTGCGACCTTGGGTGCTTCCTCCTCGACCAGGCGTCGGCCTGCATCAAACAGCACTTCGCTGGACAGGATTCGGCCGCGCTTTCGGCTGCCATGATCACGGCTGGCGCGGGCGCGCAGACCACGCTGCAGGGCGAGTTCCGGGGTCCAGTCCCGATCCTCGTCAATGGCGCGCGCGATTCTCAGGACAGCATCCACGAACGTTCGGCGGGTCATCGGCGAGGTATGCGCAAGGTCCGCCAACCAATCCTGCAGGCGCGCTGCTTGGACCCGCATCGAGGGGGGCTGGGCCAGCACTTCCGGAGCCCTGTCCTGCACCCATTTCAACCATCGGCTGTACGCTCGTTCCAGAGAGGTCCGTGTCGTGGGCCGTACATGGGCGAGCGCCCCGCGGTCATCGAGCGGACCACCGTTGGTGAACAGCGTGGTCCAAGTCTGCTGATCGACGTCCGGCCATCGATCCCACGGCAAAGTCAGGGCCATTGCTTGCCCTCCCGCAGGCTGCCGACCAGATCGGCGAAAGCCCGGCTCGCGCTCTTTGCTTCCAGGCCGGAATACATGTTGATCGTATGACTCAATTCCTTGTGGCCGAGCAGTCGGCGGGCGACTTCGTAGCCTCCGGGATTGGCATCGAGCCACAGCATCACGGCGAAATGCCGGAAAAGATGAGCGTTCATCTCGATCCCCAATTCCTTGCGAAGGCGCTTTGCGATGCGGGCAGACAGGGCGTTGGGGTCAATCGAATCCGTGCCGCAGCGCTTCGGAAACAGAAAACGCGTGGCGGGCGGGCACAATTCTGGCGCGCGTGACGTGAGATGGGCGTCGAGCAGGGCAACGACACCTTCAGGAAGCTCAAACTCGATCGGACGGCCGCCTTTCGTCTCGGTGCTTTGGATGACAAGGAAGACACTCCCCTTGCCGGGCCGTTGTAAATGCCGGTCCAGATCGATCTCGGCGAGGTTCTTGATGCGCAGCGGGCAGGCTAGCAGCAGGGCCGTGGCAAGCGCATCCTCGCGGGCAAGCAGGTCGCTGTAGCGGCGGGTCGCCCGCACTGGGCGGGCGAAGATATCGTCCGGCATGTTCAGCAGACGGCGCTGTTGCGCGGGGTCCTGCAGGATGCGCAGGCGGGCGCGGTTCTTTTCCGTCATGCCTTTCTGCGGGGGCAGGGCCAGTTTCTTGGCGAGCAACTTGAGCGCTGCGCGCTGCGGTTCGGGGGCATCCAGCAGGCGGGCAAGGTTGCGCAGCAGACCGGCCATGTCCGCGATGGTCCGACTGGTCTGGTTGCCGTTTCGGGCGAGCATCTGGCGAAGCCCGCGCTCTGCGATAGGAGGGTCGATCAGGACGCCCAGCCCCATGATCTCCTCCGCCGCCATTCCCGCCTGCACCAGAGTGGCGGCAAAGCGCAGGATCTGCCGGCGATACTGCTTGCGGGTGGCTGCGCTCAGCGGGCGCGCGCCCGCCGCTTCGGACAGCAGGTCCGGCGCGGCAAGCCGGCCGATCAGGGCATCCAACTCTTGGATGAAGCCTGCAGGATAGGTGGCCTCTGGCATCAGGATGGTCCTGCGGCGGTCCGGCAGGTGCAGACGGATGCGGGGCCAGTCCGGGAAGCGTTGACCGGCGAGATTCCAGCCATTGATCGCCATGCGCCAGGCGGTGTCCGGGTCCTTGCTGACTTCGTTGCGAATAAGCGCCTCGCGGAATGCCTCCGCATCGGCTTGGCTGACGTCCTCGGGCAAAACCCCCATGGCGCTCAGGAAAAACACGAAGCGCCGCGCTGCCGGCGCTACGGTAGGATCCTTTGCCTCGAGCACTTGAGTCCACAGTGCGCGCCACTCCGGGCTCAGGTCCCCGACCCGGCGCTTGCGGTGCTCTACGAGACCGGCATGCGCCATGGCGCTGCGCAGATTGCTGAGGCTGTTGGCCCAGGTCTTTGGCGTCACGCCCAGTTGTGCGGGTGTGATGCGGGCCAGGCGCGGTTGCAGCCAGCGGCCATTGCATGGAATGTCAGTTGTCGGCGAACCGAGTGCCTGCGCCACGCGGGCGATCCCGGACAGCATGTCCCGGCGGCGCGTCGGTGAAAGGTCGCGGTCTTCCGCAATCTGGTCAGCGAGTGTGGCAAAGGTTGGGGTTCCGGACGCGAGCAGCGCGAGATCGGCTCGAAGGCGAAGGTACTTGGTCATCGGGATCGCGGGCCTTTCGAAGTTGTGGTCTCGGGTGGACAGGCGAGGACAGGCGGGTCGTTTCGGGACAACAGTAGCACAGGAAATCCGAAATTTACTGTTGGTGCCTTTTCCCGACAGATGTACAAGTTATTGACAGACATGGACAATACTGGACTCCCGACCCTAGCCGCGTACAAGCGCGCGATAGGCCGCGTGGGCGTCGGGATGAATGCGGATCGACCGCTTGGCAGGACCCACACGGATCACCGCCAGCAGGCCGGCCGCGATGGCGCGGCGCACCGTCTTCTCGGATACCTGGTCTTCTGCGGCGACCTGGCGAACGGTCTTGAGCGACTTGTTTGGCGCGTCGGTCTTGTTGTATGTCATGGCGTGTCACCTGGTTGCGAAATGAAATGTCGAGCTTGGGAGGGCAAATCTGCGCCACAGAGCTCAGCCCTGGCCGTCCACCACATGGGCGTCGATGAAGGCTTCGATATCGCCGCGGCGATAGCGGACAGTGCGACGCCCCAGCTTGACCATTTTGGGCCCGCCTCCGGCCCAAGCATAGCGCTCCAGAACCTTGACCCGGATGCCGTATTCATCGGCGACACGGCGGCGCGTCAGCAGTTCATACGGGTTGCTGCCTGGTACTTGAGGGGTGTCCGCACCATTGGGCTGTTCGGCTTTGCGCGAAGGGCTGGCGGTCATATCTGGGGCAGACTTGTCAAAGGGGTTCCGGCTCATGCCAACGCTCCATGTTGTGCGATGGCCCATATAGATACCCACATCTGGCGTTCATGGAACAGTGTCGGATCGGAAATTGATTGAGTGGCGACCGGCATCTATTCCCGATCAGCCCCGCTTTCGACGCGGCACGAAACATGAACACCTGAAACGGCCAGATCGGTGCAAGAGTGCCGGTCGCCATCGCCACAGGTCGTTTACACGCGCTGCTTCTCCGCCTCGGCACCAATGGTCGGCAAATCGAAAACGGCGCCCACGGTGCGCGGTCCCACCGGCCACAAACGGACCGACATGATCCGGGGATCACTCCACCCCGCGCCGAGGCGGCTCCTTCTGGCCCGGCGCAGAAACGCGACAACGAAACCCACCGGCCGGTGACTGGTCAATGAGGCCGGGAGACGGACCGGGGACCGGCAGAGGCGTATGCCTACTCCGGGGCAGGAGAAAAGCCTGCGGGGAAGCGGCTGGCCACCGAAACAAGGCATCGCGTGGATACGGATCAGGAAGCGAAGGGCCTTTCCCTGCAAGATCGGGGGGAAGGAGCGGGGGCCGGCTATTGTCTGGTCGAACCGGGACGGCAGTGCGGAGCATACGGGTTTCGCGAGGATGGACGCGTATGGCGAGGCCAGCGGACCTCTCAAGCAGGCCGAAAATCTCCCTGCCTGTTTCAACCACTTGGTCCGTCTCGACAGCGCGTGACACGATACATGCCGCCCGCGTCGTTCTTGCCCTGCCGCTCCGGCTGGCAGCATGGCTGAGCGTTCCCGTCGCCGACGTACCCAGCTGGCTGGCCGGGCAGGCCAAGCTGGTGGCGGCCTATCCTGCGCCCTTCTGGCGGGCCGAGGTGCTGAACGGCGACGCGATCTCGCATCGCGGGCCGCTCGCCGAGATCC
>NZ_DATFIP010000087.1:0-32715 GCF_035270045.1 Salibaculum sp. | reverse complement strand
GCCGTGCTGCGCGCCGCCTGGCCGGACGTCGAGCGCCGCGACTGGATCGTCATGGCGGGTGCCGATGACCACGGCGGCGACTGGGTCGGTTGCGGTGGTCATTTCATGGGCACTTTCGCCGCGCCCTTTCTGGACATCCCGCCCACCGGCCACCTGGCGCATATGCGGTTCCATGAATTCTATCGCCTCAAGGACGGCAAGGTGGTGGAATACCAGGCGCTCTGGGACATTCCCGAAGTCATGATGCAGGCAAATGCCTGGCCCATGGCGCCGTCGCTGGGGCGCGAATTCTGCGTGCCGGGACCGGCCTCGGGCGATGGGCTGATCCGACCCGCGCGGGACGAGGGCCGGAGCCGCGACAGCCAGCGGATCATCGTGGACATGCTCGATCACATGAAACGGCATCCCAGCCAGGGCGGTCCCCAGGTGATGGAAATGCCGCGTTTCTGGGATGACAGGATGACTTGGTATGGCCCCGCCGGCATCGGCACCGGCCGGGGCATCGCGGGGTTCCGCAACTGGCACCAGATTCCGTTCCTGGCGGGTATGCCCGACCGGGGCCAATACGTGGACGAGATCACCTACCACTTCTTTGGTGACAACGACTACGTCGCCGTGACCGGCTGGCCCAACATGATCCAGACCGTCAGCCATGACGGCTGGCTGGGCATCGCGCCCTCGGGTAAGAAGATCACCATGAAGAGCCTCGATTTCTGGCGGCTGGAGAATGGCCGTATCCGGGAAAACTGGGTGATGGTGGATATCCTCGATGCCTACCGGCAACTGGGCGTCGATGTCTTCGCCCGGCTGCGCGAATTCAACAAGGCACGGGTGCCGGGATCAGTGCCCTTCCCGGTCGGAGACGCCTGATGGACCTGCCGCGAACGCCCTCGTTCCGCCTGGACGGCAAGCGCGCGCTGGTTACCGGTGCCTCGTCCGGCATCGGGCTGGGCGCCGCTGTGGCGCTGGCCGAGGCGGGGGCGCATGTGATCTGCGCCGCCCGGGGCATGGACCGGCTGGCCGAGGCTGTCGCGGCGATGCACTCGGCCGGGTTCAGCGCCGAGGCCCAGGCGCTGGACGTGGCCGACGAGGCGGCAGTGCGCGACACCTTCGCCGGGGCGCCTTTCGACGTGGTCGTCAATGCCGCCGGCCTGGCCCGCCACTCCCCCGCGCTGGACACCCGCCCCGAGGATTACGACGCGGTCATGGGCGTGAACCTGCGCGGCGCCTATTTCCTGTCCCAGCAGGCCGCCCGGGCCATGACGGCGGCCGGGCAGGGCGGTTCGATCATCCATGTCTCAAGCCAGATGGCCCATGTCGGCGGGGTTGACCGCGCGGTCTATGCCGCCTCGAAACACGGGTTGGAGGGCATGGTGAAATCCATGGCCATCGAATGGGGCCCGGGCGGTATCCGCATCAACACGATCTGTCCCACTTTCATCCGGACGCCGCTTACCGAACAGACCTTCGAAAACCCCGAGCGCGTCAAGTGGATCGAGGAGAAGATCAAGCTGGGCCGTGTTGGCGCGGTTGAGGATATCATGGGTGCCGTGGTCTACTTGGCCACGCCCGCCTCGGCGCTGGTCACGGGCAGCGCGTTGCTTCTGGACGGGGGCTGGACGGCAGGATGATGGACCGCGCGCGGATTACCTCGGCCCAGGTCGCCGCTCGTGCCGGGGTCAGCCAATCGGCGGTCAGCCGGGTTTTCACGCCCGGTGCCTCGGCCTCGGCCAGGACGATCGAGAAGGTGCGCCTGGCCGCAGCCGAGCTGGGCTATAGGCCCAACGTCCTGGCTCGCGCCATGGTCTCTGGCAAGAGCCGGATCATCGGTCTGGTCGTGGCCTACCTCGAAAACCAGTTCTACCCTGTGGCACTGGAACGGCTGTCCAACGCGCTGCAGGCTCAGGGCTATCATATTCTCATCTTTACCGCGCCCAACTCGATCGAAGACGCGGATGTGGTTGTGCAGGACCTGATGGATTACCAGGTCGACGGGATCCTCACCGCCTCGGTCGCCATCAGCTCGACCCTGGCCGACAGGGCGAACGCCGCCGGCATCCCGGTGGTCCTGTTCAACCGCGGGCAGGACGACAGCGGCTTTTCCTCGGTCACCTCGACGAATTTCGAGGGTGGCCGCAAGGCGGCGGAATTCCTGCTGGCCGGCGGTCACGAACGCATCGCCCACATCGCCGGCTGGCAGGGCAGTTCCACGGGCCGCGACCGGCAGGCCGGGTTCCTGTCGGTGCTGCAAGAGGCCGGCGTGACCCCCTTCGCGACGGTCGATGGCATGTACAAGCGCGAGGTCGCGATGCAATGCGCCCGGCAGCTGATCGGCGGCGGGGAAAGGCCCGACGCGATCTTCGTGGGCAATGACCACATGGCCTTTGCCGTGATGGACGAGCTGCGCCTGACCGGGATGGTCCCGGGGCGGGACGTGTCCGTCGTGGGCTACGACGACGTTCCGCTGGCGGGCTGGCCGGCCTATGACCTGACCACGATCCGCCAGCCGGTGAACCGGATGGTGGACGCGGCGGTCGAAACGATACTGGCCCAGGTCGAAACCGCCGGCATTGCGCCGCAACAGATCGAAATCGAGGGCGAGCTGATCCTGCGCAGCTCGGCCCGCATTCCCGAAGGATGGACAGGATGAAAGGGTTCGACCCGAAATTCGCCGATTTCCCCGACTATATAATCGGCATCACCAAAGAGATCTGGGAAGATCGCGGCATCGCCACGCTGCACCACTACTACGCGCCCGATATCGTCGTGCGCTCGCCGGCCTCGGTCGTGGTGGGCAACCAGGGTGTCATCGCGGCCACCATGGCGACCCTCGCCGAGTTTCCCGACCGTGAATTGCTGGGTGAGGACGTGATCTGGTCGGGCACGCCCGAACAGGGGATGCTGTCGAGCCACCGTATCATCTCGAAGGCGACCCATGCGCACGACGGTGTCTATGGCGCGGCGTCGGGGGCCAAGCTGCAATACCGGATTCTTGCCGATTGTCATGCCCGGAACAATGCCATCGACGACGAGTGGCTGATCCGCGACCAGACCGCCATCGTGCGCCAGATTGGCTGGGACCCGACGGATTACGCCCGCGACCTGATCGCCCGGGAGGGCGGCCCCGAGGCCTGCGTGCGCCCGCTGAGCCCCGCCACGGACATGCCCGGACCCTACAAGGGGTCTGGTAATGACAATGAATGGGGTCAGCGCCACGCCGACCTTCTGACCCGGATCATGGGCGCCGACATGGGTGCGGTCGAGGCCGAGTATGACCGCGCCGCGCAACTGGAATATCCCGGTGGCGCAACCGGCCATGGCTGGCCTGCGGCCGACGGGTTCTGGATGGGGCTGCGCGCGGCCTTTCCGGATGCCGAGTTCCGCATCGACCACCAGATCGGGCGCGATGACCCGAACATGCCGCCGCGCTCGGCGATCCGCTGGTCGCTGCAAGGCACGCATTCGGGCTGGGGCACGTTCGGTGCGCCCACCGGGGCCAAGGTCTACCTGTTGGGGATTTCCCAGGCCGAATGGGGCGAGTTGATCTCGGGGCAGGTGAAGCTGCGCCGGGAATGGACACTCTTCGACGAAACCGCGATCTGGAAACAGATCCTCCTGCATACGGGCGCGCTGTGATGCGCCAGCCCGAAGTCATACGACGGCTGCACATGCTGTTCCAGGCGCGCCGGTCCGTGCGCCTGAACCCGCATCCGCCGGGACGTGTTTTCTGATTTCCCGACGCTCAGAAACTCAACCCGAAAGGACCAATGACATGACACCCCAGGACATGGAATCCCGCATCGTCCGCTATGGCGAACTGCAACCCTGCAAGACGGCCTTCATCGACGCTCACACCCCGGGCAGCAACCAGAAAGAGAACTTCACCATCATCGGTGGCGGGGTCTCCGAATCCCCCGATCAGCATGTTCACATCAGCATCCAGCACGGTTTCAACATCGGTGCGGCAGGCCAGCCGCCACGCGTGCGCAACTCGCTGCACGATCACAGCACCGCCGAGGTCTTCTTCGTGCTCTCGGGGCGCTGGCGCTTCTTCTGGGGGCGCTGGGGGACCGCCGGCGAGGTCACGCTGGAGCCGGGCGACATCTTCAACATCCCCACCGGCGTCTTCCGGGGCTTCGAGAACATCGGCACCGATTACGGGATGATCATGGCCATTCTGGGTGGCGATGATGCGGGCGGTGGCGTCAAGTGGGCGCCGCAGGTCATTGAAGAAGCCGCCGATCATGGCCTTGTCCTGGCCGAGACCGGCAAGCTCTACGACACCAAGCAGGGCCAGGCCCTGCCCGATGGTGTGAAGCCGATGCCCCTGATGAGCGAGGCCGAACTGGCCAAGCGCGGCGAGCCCAGCACGGCCGAGGTCCTCCCGAACCATGTGGCCCGCTACTGGGACATGGTGGCGCTGGCAGACAAGGCCCCGGCGAAGGTGATCGGTGCGACCGGACTGTTGCGTGACAGGCCCGGCTTCGAGGTGAATTTTCTTACGCGCGGCAGCGCGACCGGGGAAAAGCAGAGCCATGACCGCCCCAGCGTGCTGATGCCGGTCACGGGCTATTGGCGGGTTGACTGGGAAGGCGGCCGCGCCACCCTTGCGCCGGGTGACACCATGTCGGTGCCCGAAAACCTGGCCCACGGCGTGGTGCCGTCGATGACCGGCGAGGCCGCGCTTTATCAGATCATCGGCACGGACGACCCCGCCGGCCCCACCTGGCAGGGCTGATCCGGGTCGGCTAACGAAAGGATTTCCCCTTGGCGGCACTTCTTCTCGGGTCCATCGGCGTTCTTGCCGAAACCTCGCACCTTCAACGCGCGGCCTTCAACGCGGCCTTCGCCGAAGCCGGCCTGGACTGGAAATGGTCCGAGGCGCGCTATGCTGATCTGCTGGCGCGCTCGGGCGGGGCCGACCGGATCGCCGCCGAGGCGGCCCGCCAGGGCCAGGATGTTGACGTGGCAGCCCTGCACGCCAGCAAGAGCGCCCTGTTCCAGCGTCGCCTGGCGCAGGGGGTGCCTTTGCGCCCCGGTGTGGCCGAGACGATGGCGGCCGCCCGGGACGCGGGGCATGCGGTGGCGCTGGTAACGACCACCAGCGCGGCCAACGTGGACGCGGTGCTGGCGGCAACGCGGCTGTCGCACGCGGATTTCGACCTGATCCTGACCCGTGACGACGTCACCGATCCCAAGCCCGCCCCCGAGGTCTACGTCCTGGCCATGCGACGGTTGGGTCATCCCGCGGTCCAAGCGGTCGAGGACAATCCAGACGGGCTCCGCGCGGCGCTGGGCGCCGGGTTGACTTGCACCGCCTTTCCTGGCGCGCTGCACGATGCCGCCAATTTCGAGGGGGCCAGTGCGGTGGTGCGGACCCTGACCCTGCCAGCCGGGTCGGACGCATGACCGGACGCCCCGAGGATATCCGCGGCGTCTACGAACGCCAGGCGGCTGTCTATGACGCGCAGCGCTCGCGCGTGCTGTTCGAGGCCCGCTGGCTGGCGCGCTTTGCCGCGGCGCTGCCAACTGGTGGGCGTGTGCTGGACCTTGGCTGCGGCGCCGGCGAGCCTATCGCGCGCTGGTTCATGGCCGAGGGCTTTCGCGTCACCGGTTTGGACCTTGCTACCCCGATGCTGGAGATCGCGCGCGGGCGCTGGCCTGACGGCGACTGGCGCGAAGGCGACATGCGCGACCTTGAGCTGGGCGAGACCTTCGAGGGCATCGTCGCCTGGGACAGTTTCTTTCATCTCGACCCGCAGGCCCAGCGGCAGACCTTGGGCCGCATGGCCGCGCACCTGGCTCCCGGCGGCGCCCTGCTGGTGACCGTCGGCCCCAAGGCGGGCGAGGCCACGGGCGAGGTTGGCGGCGAGCCGGTCTACCATGCCTCTCTCTCGCCCGCGCAATATGCCGCCTGTCTGGAAGATCACGGAATGCGGCTGACCGGGTTCCTTGCCGAAGACCCCGAAACCGACAAGCACAGCGTGCTGATGGCGCGCAAGGAGGACTGACCAGATGCCCATCAAGACAAGCCACGTGGGATCGCTGCCGCGCACGCAAGAGGTCGTGGATTTCATTTTCGCCCGCGAGCATGGCAGGGATTACGATCCGGCGGCGTTCGCTGCCTGTATGACGGCGGCAGTATCGGACACCGTGCAAAGACAGAAAGAGGCTGGCATCGATATTGTTTCCGACGGCGAAACGTCCAAGATCAGCTATGCCACCTACGTCAAGGACCGCTACACCGGCTTCGACGGGGACAGCCCGCGCAACGCGCCCGCGGACCTCAAGAAATTCCCCACGTTCCTCAAGCGCCTGGCCGATGACGGGGGTACGCCGAAATATGCCAGGCCCATGTGCGTGGGCGAGGTGAAGTCCAAGGGCCAGGGCGAGTTGCAGGAGGATATCGCCAATCTCAAGGCGGCGATGGCCGAGCACGGAGTGGCGCGCGGTTTCATGAACGCCGCCAGCCCCGGCGTGATCTCGCTGTTCCTGCAGAACGATCATTACCCCACGCGCGAGGCCTACCTCGCCGCACTGGCCGATGCCATGAAAGAGGAGTACGAGACCATCGTCGCCTCCGGCCTTGACCTGCAACTGGACTGCCCCGACCTGGCGCTGTCGCGGCATATGCTGTTCAACGACCTGTCCGACGCCGAGTTCCTGAAGATCGCCAATTCCCACGTCGAGGCGCTGAACCACGCGCTCGCGGACGTGCCCGCCGACAAGGTGCGCGTTCATATCTGCTGGGGCAACTACGAGGGGCCGCATGTCTGCGATATCTCCATGGCAAGCATGTTCGACACGCTGATGGCAACCAAGGCGCGCTACGTGCTGTTCGAGACCTCGAACCCCCGCCACGGCCACGAATGGGCGGTGTTCCGCGACCGCAAGGCCGACATCCCCGACGACAAGGTTCTGGTGCCCGGCGTGGTGGATACGACGACGAACTTCGTGGAACACCCCGACCTGGTGGCCCAGCGGACCCGGCGCTTTGTCGATATCGTCGGCGCCGATCGCGTGATTGCCGGGTCAGATTGCGGCTTTGGAACCTTCGCGGGCTTTGGCGCCGTGGACCCCGAGATCGCCTATGCCAAGCTGGGCGCGCTGGCCGAGGGGGCGGCGCTGGTCAGGTGACGGCGCCACTGATCCTGCTTCCGGGCATGATGTGCGACGCGCGGCTCTTCGGCGCGCAGGTCGCGGCGCTGGGGGCGACGGTTCTGCCCGTCACCGGGGCCGAGACCGTGCAAGCGCTGGCCGCCGAGGTTCTGGCGCAGGCCCCCGAGCGCTTCGCGCTGGGCGGGCTGTCCATGGGCGGCATCGTTGCGATGGAGGTGATCCGGCAGGCCCCCGATCGGGTCGCCGGGCTGGCCCTGATGGACGCCAACCCTCTGGCCGAGGCTGAGCACGTCAAGGCCCGCCGCCAGCCGCAGATGGACCGCGCGGCGGCGGGCGGGCTGGGTGCGGTGATGCGCGACGAGATGAAGCCCAACTACCTTGCCGACGGACCGGGGCGCGCGGCGATCCTGGACCTGTGCATGGACATGGCGTTGGACCTGGGGCCGGATGTCTTCATCCGCCAGTCGCGCGCCCTGCACGACCGGCCTGACCAATGCGAAACGTTGCGCGGGTTCGATCGCCCGGCGCTGGTGCTCTGCGGGCGTGATGACAGCCTGTGCCCCGTGGCGCGGCACGAATTGATGCACGCCCTGCTGCCCGATTCTACCCTGCGGGTGATCGAGGGCGCGGGCCACCTGCCCACCCTGGAACAGCCCGATGCGACAACCGCGGCCCTGCGCCGCTGGCTTGAGGAGACATGACCATGGACCAATCCCTGCTGGACCTGCTGCGGCGGGTCGATACCCCGACCGTGTGCAACGCCATCGAGGTGGTCGAGGGCAAGCGCGGCTTCGACCGTTTCACCCGCGGTACGGTTCTGTGCAGCGACCCCGAAGGCGGCGCCGTCGTAGGGTATGCCCGAACGGCGCGGATCGCCGCTGCCGTCCCGCCCGACGAGGCGCCGGAGGTCATCAAGGCCCGGCGCATGGACTACTACCGCCATATGTCGCAAGGCCCCCGACCCGCCCTGGCGGTTATCGAGGACATGGACGGCACCGATGCCGTCGGCGCCTTCTGGGGCGAGATCAACACCACCGTCCACAAGGGCTTCGGCCTGGCGGGCGCGCTGACCAACGGCGTGATGCGTGACCTCGGTGATCTGCCCGAGGGGTTCCCGGTGATCGCCGGGTCGGTGGGGCCGAGCCACGCCTTTGTCCATGTGCGCGAGATCGGCACGCCGGTCACGGTTTTCGGGCTGACGGTGGCCGATGGCGAGCTGATCCACGCCGACCGCCACGGCGCGCTTGTCATCCCCGAGGGCCACCTGCCCGAGCTGGCCCGCGCCATCCCCAAGCTGCTGGAGACCGAGCGCCTGGTGCTGGATCCGGCCCGCGCCCCGGATTTCGACTTCGAAAGGTTCGAGGCCGCCTGGGCCGCCTTCGAGAAAGCCCGCACCTGAGCGCGGATTGACCCCCGCGCCCGCCCCGCCCATGCTGGCGCGCGTGTGGAGGGCGTGATGGTTGCAACCCGCGGGCTGACGATCGACGAGGTGAAGGGCGACACCGGCTGGTCGGCGCTGGAACGGGATTTGCTCGACGCCTGCGCGACCGGGCGGTTTGCCGTCACGATGAACGAAAACCCGCCAGCTTTGAGCGATCCGCCGACGGTGGCGGAAATGGTGGACCGATTTCGCCCGAAGGGTACGCAGGACCCCGGCCGCCGCGTGCGCCCCGCCCTGATCCGCTACCTGCTCGAGGGCGGCTGTGCCGATGGCGCCCGCCCCCATCCCAAGGGCGTCAAGCTGGCCGGGGCGTGGATCGACGGGGAGCTTGACCTGCAAGGCTGCCGCACCGAGCTTGACCTGTCCCTGCACCATTGCCTCTTTCCGGCGCGCCCGACCTTCCGAGACGCGCACCTTGGCGCACTCCACTTATCTGGCAGTCGAATGGAAAAAGGTCTCGATTTGCAACGCCTGCGAATTGAAACGGGGTTGCATCTTCGCGATGGGTTTAGCGCGAAAGGTGGCGTTGACCTTTCTGGCGCCTGGATCAAAGGACATTTGGATTGTAAGGGCGGCCTCTTTTCGACAGATAGAGGCCCGGCGCTTACCGTGAATTCGGCCACCATTGGTGGCACCCTGTTCATGATAGATGCCTTTCAAGCGTATGGTGAGGTTAACCTTTGCCAAGTGAATATTGCCGGTCATTTGGATTGCTCTGGGGGCCGGTTCTACGGAGACTTGGGTCGAGCTTTATATGCGAACGGGGCCAGCGTTGGCGCCTCGGTATTCCTCAGTAGCGGTTTCTACGCTAGGGGAGAGGTCAATCTGGTCGCAGCCAAGATCACTGTGCAACTGGCCTGCGTCGGCGGCCGGTTCGACGGGGTCGGGGGCCGCGCGCTGGACGCGGACGCGGCGGTGATCGGCGCGCACGTGTTGCTGCGCGGCGGGTTCCACGCCACGGGCGAGGTCAACCTGACCGGCGCCAATATAACCGGGCAATTATCCTGCGATGGTGGCCGGTTTGACGGCGCCGGGGGCCGGGCGCTGACCGCCCAGGCGGCGGTGATCGGCGCGGATGTGTTTCTTCGCGAGGGGGTCCACGCGACGGGCGTCATGGACTTCGTCCGCGCGCGGATTACGGGCAACCTATCAATCGCCGGGGCCACCCTGGCCGATGGCCTCGCCCTCGAATCGGCGCGGATTACCGAAGGGCTTTTCTGGCGTGACCTGCGCGACACCTGCCGCGGGATCGACCTGACCGAGGCCAGTTGCGGTGTCCTTCACGACGAACGCGGGGCCTGGGACCGCACGAAAGAGATGCACCTGTCAGGCTTCACCTATGACCGGCTGCAAAGCGACATGAGCCTGGGCGAGCGGCTGCACTGGCTGGGCCGCAAGACCGAGCGCGCCCTGCCGCCCGAGTTCGCCGCGAACCTGCGCGCCCAGCCGTGGCTGGGCGAGGACCGCAGCGCTTTTGATCCGCAGCCCTACACCCACCTGGCCCGCGTGCTGGACGCGCAGGGCAATCGTGGCGGGGCCGCCCGGGTTCTGGAAAGGCGCGAACACCTGGTCCGGGTCGCGGCGCAGCGCCGCGCCCTAAGCCGGGTGGATGGCACATGGCAGGCCGCGCTCGCGTCCCTGCCGGCCGTGGGGACGCGCGGTGTCGATGCGCTGTTCCGGGGGGTTTTCGGCTATGGCCACGCCCCGGCGCGCGCCCTGCTTTGGGTCCTGGCGATCCTGCTCGGGGCCTCGGTCCTCTATGGCACGGCCTACCGGGCCGGGCAGATGGCGCCGAATTCGGATGTCGTGCTGACCTCGCCGGCGTGGCAGGCGGCGGTGGCGGCGGGCTGCGCGCCGGTGGACTGGGCCGCCGTAGGCTGGTCCGCGCCACAAGACACGGCGGACTGCACCATGCCGCTGCACGCCTGGCTGGCCGAGGCCCCGGCGGCGGCGGATTACGAGAGCTTCAACGCCGGGCTCTACGCGCTGGACCTGTTCGTGCCGCTGGACGCGCTGGGCCAGGAAACCACCTGGGCGCCCTCGCGCGACCGGGGCTGGTGGGGCTGGCTGGGCTACGCCCTGCGCATGCCGATCCAGATGGCCGGCTGGCTGATCACCGCCGTGGGCGCCGCTGTTCTGACCGGCCTGGTGGGGCGGCGCGACTAGCGCCCCTCGAACCGGGCCTGCAGGGCCGCGGCGTCATAGTCGCGGTCCAGCCAGGTTTCGAAGTCGGGCGCGTCCGAGGCGGCGAAATCGTCCAGCAGCATGTCCAGCACGCCGGTCCGGGTCCAGCGGAAGTGGATGTAGCGGGCCGACAGCATCCGACGCGCGCGGGCCAGCGGTTCCCCCTCGATCACCATCAGGTAGATGGCGCTGGCCAGCCCGGCGCGGTCGGCCCCCGACTTGCAGTGGATCAGCAGCGGGCGTTCGGCCTGTCGAAACAGCGCGATCATCTTTTGCAGCGCTGCCTTGTCGGGGGCCGCGCGTGACCGCAGGGCGACCCCGTAAAGTGTGATACCGTGGTGTGCGCAGGCCTCTTGCTCGAGCAGGTAGAAGGGCGTCGCGGCAGTGCCGCGCAGGGTGATGATGCTGCGGATGCCCCGCTCGGCCAGGCGGGCGATGCGGGGCTCGTCTGGGTAGTTGGATCGCCAGGCGCCGGCGGCGAATTCCGACTGGTTGTGCCAGAGATTGCGCAGGATGCCATGATCGACCCAGCGCACGTAGCGGCGGGCCCGTCGGTGGTCGGCTGTGCCTGCGAGGGCCGCGTGCCGCCGACCGTTGCGCCAACGGCGCAGTTTCTGTCCAAGCAATATCATATGGGCCCCGGCATGATCTCGCGGCGGTGCATAGCCCGAAGCGCCTCGCGGGACAAGCGGACCCGACGGGGTGTTCCCGCCGCGCGGGCTTGGTGCTATGGCGTGGGTCCGACGTCGAGGGAGGGCAGGCATGGCCGAGGCACCTGTGACCATGCGCGAAAGGCTGGAATACACGGGCATCACCGTGGCGCTAGGGCTTTTGCGGCGGCTGCCCTACCGCGCGCGGGTGCGCCTGGCCGGCCGGGCCATGGTGGCGCTGTCGGGGCCGCTGGGCCTGCGTGCACGGGTGCGCGAGAACCTGGCCCATGTCCTGCCCGATCTGCCCGCCGCCGAGGTCGAGGCGCTGGAGCGCGCGGTGCCCGATACCATCGGGCGGCTGTTCATCGAGGAGTTCTCGCCCGACGGCCTCGACACCATGGCGCGCGCCGCGTGGTTCGGCGGGCCGGGGGTCGCGGCGTTGGAAGAGGCCCGTGCCGCAGGCCGCCCGATCATCATCGCCTCTGGACATATCGGCAATTACGACGCTTACCGCCGGGCGCTGTTGCAGCGCGGGTTCAATGTCGGCTCGCTTTACCGTCCGTTCAACAACCGGCCCTTCGACCGGCGCTACCGGGCGGTCATGGAAGATGGCGGCGGGGTGCTTTTCGCGCGTGGGCGGGCCGGGATGGCCGGCATGGTGCGTCACCTGCGCGCGGGTGGTGTGCTGGGAGTGCTGCACGACCAGCACATGGACCGCGGGGCCGATCTGCGCTTTTTCGGCAAACCGGCCATGACCGCCACCTCCGCCGCTGACCTGGCGCTGAAATATGACGCTCTGCTGGTGCCCGTCTACGGCATCCGCCGGCTCGATGGCCTGCATTTCGACCTGGTCACCGAGGCCCCGATCCCGCATGGCGATCCGCTGGCCATGACCCAGGCGCTGAATGACAGCCTGGAGGCGCAGGTGCGCGCGCACATGGGTCAGTGGATCTGGACGCATCGGCGCTGGAAGGTGCCGCGCCGTCGCCAGGCCCAAGCGGGCGCGATCTGAGACGACAAGGGGCAAGGCCATGGCATTCTCGATCCCGCACGCGGTCTACCTGGCCGTCAGCCGGTTCACCGGGCCAGCCTTTGCGCTGTGGCAGCGCCGGGCCCTGGCCCGCGGCAAGGAGGACCCCGACCGGCTGGGCGAACGCTGGGGCCGCAGCCCGCGTGAGCGCCCCGAGGGCCGCCTGGTCTGGTTCCATGCCGCCAGCGTCGGCGAGACCCAGTCGATCCTGCCCTTGATCGCGCGTCTGCTGGCCACGGTTCCGGACGTGCAGGTCATGGTGACATCGACCACCCGCAGCTCGGCGGGGATGCTGGCGCGCGACCTGCCGCCGCGCGCCTTTCACCAGGTCGCACCCTATGACACCAAGGGGGCCTGCCGCCGCTTCCTGCGCCATTGGCAGCCCAACGTCGCGGTCTGGGTCGAAAGCGAGCTTTGGCCGCGGATGCTCTACGAGGTGGCGCGGCGCGACGTTCCGATGCTGCTGCTCAACGCGCGGGTCTCGGGCCGGACGGCCGCGCGATGGCGTCGCTTCTCGGGGACGGCCCGGGCCTTGCTGGCCCCGTTCCGTCAGATCCACGTCCAGGAAGAAACGACGCTGGCGGCGATGCGTGGGGTGGGTGTGAACGGGGATCGGGTGCGCCTGACCGGCGCGCTCAAGCAGGATCGCCCGGCGTTGTCCCATGACCCCCGGGCCCTGGCCCGCCTGCGCGCGGTGATCGGCGATCAGCAGGTCTGGTGCGCCGCCTCGACCCACCCGGGCGAGGACGAGGCGGTGCTGGCGGCCCATGCCAGAATCGGGGGCTTGTTGATCCTGGTCCCGCGTCACGCCGAGAGGGCCGAGGCCATTGCCGCGCTGATCCGGACAGCCGGCTTGACCATGGCCCAGCGCAGCCGGGGAGAGGCACCGGATGGGCAGACGGATGTCTACCTGGCCGACACCATGGGCGAGATGGGGCTGTGGTTCCGCCTTGCCCCCGTGGCTTTCGTCGGCGGGTCGCTGGCGCGGGTCGGCGGGCACAACCCCTACGAGCCCGCGCAACTCGACACGGCGATCCTGCACGGGCCCCACGTGGACAATTTCGCCGAGATCTACACCGCGCTCGACGCCGAGGGCGGCGCCCTGCCCGTGAGCGGGGCCGAGGACCTGGCCGCGGCCGTTCGGCGCTTGCAGGCGGGCGAGCACGAGAGAGTGGCGCGCGCTGCGGCCGGCGTCGTACGTCGCGCGCAGGGCGCGACTGAGGCCGCGCTTCAGGCGATCCTCGAACAGCTGACCTATTGAGTTGTGCGCCTTCGCACAGGACCGGTTGGAAGGTGCGGCTTGAGCGCGTGCCGGTGCAGGACCTAGATGAGGTGCAGTCAGCGACGCCAAGAGGTTCCAATGTCCATTCGCCCCACCCTAGAGACCCGCAAGGCCCGGCCAACCATGGAAGGGGCCGGCGTGCACCTGCATCGAGCCTTCGGCTTTCAGGACCCGTCCGAACTGGACCCTTTCCTGTTGTTCGACGATTTTCGCAATGACCTGCCCGAACACTACCTGCGCGGCTTTCCCTGGCACCCGCACCGGGGGATCGAAACGATCACCTATGTCCTCAACGGCACCGTGGAACACGGCGACTCCCTTGGCAACGCAGGCACGCTCGGCGCGGGCGACGTTCAGTGGATGACCGCCGGGTCGGGCATTCTCCACCAGGAGATGCCCAAGGGAAACGCGAATGGCCAGATGCACGGTTTCCAATTGTGGGGAAACCTGCCCGGCAGCCAGAAGATGACCGCGCCGCGCTACCAGGATGTTCAGGCCGGGGACATCCCAGAGGTTATCGACGACGACGGCACCGTCGTGCGGGTGATCGTGGGCGAATTCTGGGGCCGGACCGGTCCCGTGGACGGCATCGCCGCCGACCCGCAATACCTGGACGTTTCGATTCCGCCGGGGGTGACCAAGACCTTCCGGATCGACACCTATCGCCGCGCCTTTGCCTATGTCTTTGCCGGCCAGGGCGCCTTTGCCGACGCCAGCGCGCCGTCGGGCGTGCTGTTGGAAAAGGAGGTCATGGGCGAGGAGGTCAACATCCGCGACATGTCAGGCGACCGCACGCTGGTGCGCTTCGGCACCGGCGACGAAGTGACGGTCCAGGCAGGCGCGGAAGGCGTGCGCTTCTTGTTGATCTCGGGCGCGCCGATCCAGGAGCCGGTTGCCTGGCATGGTCCGATCGTGATGAACACCCAAGAAGAACTGCGACAGGCCATGCGCGAGCTGCGCAACGGGTGCTTCATCAAGCCCGCGCATTAGGCAGGGTTTTCGCCTTTCATTTGTGCCCCTTTGTCATAGCTTCATGTGCGGAAGGGGCGCGCATGTTGCTGAACGTCGAGAATCTGTCGAAATCCTATCCCGGCCCGGAGGGGCCGGTGCCCGTGCTGCACGGGGTGGACCTGCAATTGCAGGCGGGCGAGACGCTGGCCCTGCGTGGTGAGTCCGGGTCGGGCAAGAGCACGCTTTTGCACCTCGTGGGCGGGTTGGACCGGGCCGATGGGGGGCGCATCACCATTGATGGCCGGCCGGTCACAGGTTTGGACGATACCGGCCGCGCAGCCCTGCGGCGCGGTACGGTCGGGGTCATCTTCCAGCAGTTCAACCTGATCCCCTCGCTGACCGTCGCGGCCAACATCGCCTTCCAGGCCCGGCTTGCGGGGCGGCACGATGCCGCGCGCGTGGCAGGTCTGGCCGAGGCGCTGGGCCTGACCGCACAGTTGGAAAAATACCCCGAGCAACTCTCGGGCGGGCAGCAGCAGCGCGTGGCCATCGCCCGCACGCTGGCCGCGCGGCCAGCGCTGGTGCTGGCGGATGAACCCACCGGCAACCTGGACGAGTCGACGGCGGCGGCGGTGATGGATCAGATGCTGGCACTTGTGGCCGAGACCGGCGCCGGGCTGATGATGGTGACCCATTCGCCGGACCTGGCCGGGCGGCTGGGGCGGCAATTGCATCTGCGGCAGGGGCGGTTGGTATGACGGGCGCTGGGTTTTCCGCGCTCTGGTCGCATTGGCGGCGCAATCCGTTGCAACTCTTCACGCTGGTGGCCGGGCTGGCGCTGGCCACGGCGCTCTGGTCGGGGGTGCAGGCTCTGAACGCGCAGGCCCGGGCCAGCTATGACGCGGCGGCGGCGGTGCTGGGCGAAGGGCGCTATGACCAATTGGTGCCGCGCGCGGGGAGCAGCCTGCCGCTGGGCACCTACCTGGCGCTGCGCCGGGCCGGGTGGCAGGTCTCGCCAGTGCTGGAGGGGCCATTGCAAGCCGGGCAGGCCCGTCTGCGGCTGGTGGGGATCGATCCGTTGACAGCCCCGGGCGGCGTGGGGCCGATGACGCGCAGCGACGAGGCCACGCTGCCCGCATTCCTGTCCGAGGGCGTTATATTCGCCCATCCCGGCATTGCCGAGGCCTTGGCGAAGACCGTGTCGCAACGGGTCATCGCGGACCCGGGCCTTGCCCCTGATACGGCGCTCACGGATATCGGCGTCGCACAGCCTCTGCTGGAGCGGGACGACTTCAGCCGATTGATCCTGGCCGAGGCGCAGCCCTTGGGCCGGCCCGATCTTCAGGCCGTCGCCCCTGGGCTGATCCGGCGCGCCTCGCAACAAAGTTCGGACATCGGGCAATTGACCGACAGCTTCCACCTGAATCTGACCGCCTTCGGCCTGCTGAGCTTTGCCGTCGGTATCTTCATCGTCCATGGTGCCATCGGCCTGGCCTTCGAACAGCGCCGCGCGATGATCCGCACGCTGCGCACGCTGGGGCTGTCGCTTCGCCGGTTGATGCTGTTGATGGCGCTGGAACTGGCCCTGATCGCGCTGGGGGCGGGCGGCATCGGCGTCGCGCTGGGCTACGTGCTGGCCGCCAGCCTTCTGCCGGATGTCGCCGCCACGCTCGAGGGGCTTTACGGTGCGCAGGTCGCGGGTGCCTTGCAGCTGGCCCCGGTCTGGTGGCTGTCGGGTCTGGGGATTGCCCTGCTCGGGGCGGCGCTGGCCGGGGCCGGCGCGTTCTGGAAGATCGCGCGGATGCCGGTGCTGGCGACTGGTTCGCGGGCCTGGGCCGTCGCCTCGGGGCGTCGGCGCGGGGTTCAGGCCGCTGCCGCGCTGGCGCTGCTGGTGCTGGCCGGGCTGGGCACGCTGCTGGGCGGCGGTCTGGTCGCGGGGTTTGCCAGCCTCGCCTGTCTGCTGCTGGGCGCGGCGCTGGCGTTGCCACTGGTGCTCGACTGGGCGCTGGCGCTGGGCGAGGCCCGCGTGGCGGGCGTGCGCAGCCAGTGGTTCCTCGCGGACACGCGCCAGCAATTGCCCGGGCTGAGCCTTGCGCTCATGGCGCTTCTGCTGGCCATGGCCGCGAACATCGGCGTCTCGACCATGGTGTCGAGTTTCCGAATGACCTTCACCGGTTTCTTGGATCAGCGCCTTTTCGCGGATCTCTATGTCGAAGCCGAGGACAAGGCGCAGGGCGCGGCGCTGGAGGGGTTCGTTCAGGACCGCGCCGATGCCGTGCTTCCTATACAGTGGGTCGAGACGCGGATCGCGGGCCAGCCGGCGGAAATATACGGCACGCGGGTCGCCCCCGACTATGTCGAGAACTGGCGGTTTATCGCGCAGGAGGGCACCGACGGTGCGGTTTGGGACCGTGTGGCGGCGGGCGAGGCCGCGATCGTCAATGAACAACTGGCCCGGCGCGCGGGCCTATGGCCGGGCGATCCGCTGCCCCTCGCCCCGGATCGGAGCCTGCCGATCGTTGGGGTCGTGGGCGACTACGGCAACCCGATCGGGCAGGTGGTGATCGGTGAACCGCTGTTCCAGCGCCTGTTCCCCGAGGTCGCGCCGGATCGCTTCGGCCTTGTGACCGCCAACCCCGCCGCCCTGCGCACCGCGTTGGTCGGCGACATGGGCCTTGCGCCGGGCCAGATCACCGACCAGGCGGCGCTCAAGGCATTTTCGTTGCAGGTGTTCGAACGGACCTTCACGGTCACGGCGGCGCTGAACGTTCTGACGCTGGCCGTGGCGGGCTTTGCCATCCTGATGAGCCTGCTGACCCTGGCTGCCATGCGCGTGCCGCAGCTTGCCCCGGCCTGGGCGCTGGGGCTGACGCGGGCCACACTGGGGCGGATGGAACTGCTGCGCGCGGTGGTTCTGGCGGCGCTGACGCTGCTGGTGGCGCTGCCGCTGGGGCTGGCGCTGGCCTGGATGCTGCTGGCGGTGATCAACGTCGAGGCCTTTGGCTGGCGGCTGCCCGTGTTCCTGTTTCCCGGCGATTACGCCGTGCTGGGTGGGTCTGCCTTGTTGGCGGCATTGCTTGCCGCGCTCTGGCCCGCCTGGCGGCTGGCGCGCACGCCGCCTTCGGACCTGCTGAAGGTGTTTGCAAATGAGGCGTGATGCGCTCCTGGTCCTGCTGTCGATGCTGGCCCAGCCCGCGCTGGCGCAGGGCTTCGCGGGCATGGGCACGGAGGCCGAGGGTTTCGCCGTGCCCGCCCCCGACCCGGTTTTCGACTTTCCCGCCGATCACGGCCCGCACCCCGATTACCGCATCGAGTGGTGGTATCTGACCGCCAACCTGGAGGGACCGGAGGGTCAGCCCTACGGGTTGCAATGGACGCTGTTCCGCTCGGCGCTGGCACCTGGCGAGAGTGCAGGGTGGGACAGTCCGCAGGTCTGGTTCGCCCATGCCGCCGTGACCACGCCCGACGACCATTACAACACCGAGCGCTTTGCCCGGGGCGGCATCGGGCAGGCGGGGGTGCAGACTGACCCCTTCATGGCCCGGATCGACGACTGGCAGATGTCGGGGCCGACGCTGGATGATCTGGACCTGACCGCCACCGGGCCGGACTTCGCCTATGACATGGACTTGCAGGCCGAGGGGCCGCTGGTGTTCCATGGAGAGGGGGGCTATTCGGTCAAGTCGGCGCAGGGACAGGCGAGTTACTATTATTCTCAGCCCTTCTATCGGATCGATGGCGAATTGACCCTGCCCGGTGGAGTGGTGCCGGTCACGGGCAGCGCGTGGCTGGACCGCGAATGGTCCTCGCAGCCACTGGCCGCGGATCAAAGCGGTTGGGATTGGTTCTCGCTGACCTTCGACTCCGGCGCGAAGCTGATGGCGTTCCAGTTGCGCCAGCGCGATGGTGACACCTACAGTTCGGGAACATGGATCGCGCCCGACGGCACGACGACGGCGCTGGCCGATGCTGCGATCACGGCAGAGCCATTGACGCAGACCCGGGTGGCGGGGCGAGAGGTGCCGACGCGTTGGCGGCTGACGCTGCCCGCACGGGGCCTGGATGTCACCGCGGCGGCCCTGAACCCGCGCGCCTGGATGGGGGTCAGCGTGCCCTACTGGGAAGGCCCAGTGACGGTTACCGGAAGCCATGACGGCGTCGGCTACCTGGAGATGACGGGCTACGAGTGACACTGCGGACGGTCGGACAACGGGCCCTGCGCGCGGCACAGGGCCCGTACCTTCACCCGGATACTCGCCAACACACTCGTGACAGACATTTGCGACACCCGCGAACGGGCGTCCGGCACGAGCCTGCCGGGTAGGAGTTACGATTGTGCAAAGGCCCGGCAAGGATCGGCCAGCGGCGCGCGCGGGCGATTGCCGGCCGGCTTCGGACCGCCTAACGTGCAGGGGTGATGACCGCGACCCGCCGCCAGATGCTGACGCTCTTGGCCGCTTGGAGCCTTGCCTCCTGCGGGGCCGGGCCGGTTCCCGCGCAGGACGCCCAAGCGCTGCCCGCAGACCTACGCCCTCAGCCCAACGCCGCCTTCGACGCCTGGGTGTCGGGGTTCAGAGGACGCGCGGCATCCCGTGGCATTTCACCGGCCACGCTGGAGGCCGGACTGGCAGATGCTGGCTACCTGCCCGGGGTGGTGCGGCGCGACGCCAGCCAGATCCAGACCCGCCGGACCTTCGAGGACTACCTGTCAATCGCCACATCGGACGCCCGGCTGGCAAAGGGCCGGGCGGCCATGCGCGGGCATGGCGACACCGTCGCCGCAATCGAGGGCCGCTTCGGTGTCTCGCGCCACGTCGTCGCCGCCATCTGGGGTGTGGAAAGCGAATTCGGTGACAAACGCGGGCGCATCCCGGTGGTCTCGGCCACCGCCACGCTGGCCTTTGACGGGCGGCGCGGCGCCTTCTGGGAGGATCAGCTGTTGGCCGCCCTGCGCATCCTTCAAGCGGGCGAGACGACGCCAGACAAGCTGCGCGGCAGTTGGGCCGGCGCCATGGGCCACACCCAGTTCATCCCGACCTCGTACCTCGCTTTTGCCGTGGATTTCGATAGCGACGGGCGGCGCGACATCTGGGGCGACGATCCCGGTGATGCGCTGGCCTCGACCGCGAGCTACCTAGCCCGTAACGGCTGGCGCGGCGGCCTTGCATGGGGTGAGGAGGCGGTGGCCGGCACGATTGCAGGCCGCACGATCCGGCCCCAGGCGGGCGGGCCGCGCTTTACCGTCACGCGCAATTTCGACGTGCTCAAGCACTACAACAACTCTGATTTTTATGCCGCCGCCGTGGGCCACCTGGCCGACCGTCTCGCCGGTGGCGGACCGCTGCGCGGCGATTTTCCGCCGGACGCCAATGGCCTGACCCGCGCGGACCGGATCGCGGTTCAGCGCACGCTGGCGGCGCGCGGCTTTGATGTGGGGACCATCGACGGGGTGATCGGCCCGCTGACCGAGGCGGCGATACGTGACTTCGAGACCGCGCAAGGACTGGAGGTCACCGGACAGGCAAACCGCGCGCTGCTGGCACGGTTGCGCTAGAGTGGGTGCGGGGGCGCGATTGCCAAACCGGTGTCTTGGCGCTACCAGAGGGGCGATACGTGTCAAGCGCAGTTCCAGACAACAGGGCCCGAGATGACCAAGTTCGACAAGACCAAGCTTCCCAGCCGCCATGTGACCGAAGGCCCGCAACGCGCGCCGCACCGGTCCTATTACTATGCCATGGGCATGTCCGAGGAGGAGATTCACCAGCCGCTTGTCGGGGTCGCCTCCTGCTGGAACGAGGCCGCGCCCTGCAACATCGCGCTGGCGCGCCAGGCGCAATCGGTCAAGACCGGCGTGAACGAGGCGCATGGCAGTCCGCGCGAGTTCACCACCATCACCGTGACCGATGGCATCGCCATGGGCCACGAGGGCATGCGGTCGTCCCTGGCCAGCCGCGAGGCCATCGCCGACACGGTGGAACTGACCATGCGCGGCCATTGCTATGATGCGCTGGTCGGGCTGGCGGGCTGCGACAAGTCCCTGCCGGGCATGATGATGGCCATGGTGCGGCTCAACGTGCCATCGGTGTTCCTGTACGGTGGTTCCATCCTGCCGGGGCGGGCGCCGCAGGACGACGAGATCCCCGAAGACTTCCGCACCCGCGACCTGACGGTGCAGGACATGTTCGAGGCCGTGGGCCGCCACCAGAACCAGCAGTTGTCCGACAAGGCACTGGCCCTTCTGGAAAAGGTGGCCTGCCCCAGTTCCGGGGCCTGCGGCGGGCAGTTCACCGCCAACACCATGGCCTGTGTCTCCGAGGCGATCGGGCTGGCGCTGATGAATTCCTCGGGGATGCCCGCGCCGTATGAATCCCGCGACCAGTATGGCGAGGCCTCGGGCAAGGCGGTCATGAACCTTCTGGAACAGAACATCCGCGCCCGTGATGTCGTGACCCGGCAAAGCATGGAAAACGCCGCCCGGGTGGTGGCCGCCACCGGCGGGTCCACCAATGCCGGGCTGCACCTGCCCGCCATCGCTCACGAGGCCGGGATCGAGTTCTACCTCGAGGACGTTTGCGACATCTTCCGCGAGACGCCATACTTCGTCGATCTGAAGCCCGGCGGCACCTATGTGGCCAAGGACCTCTACGAGGCCGGCGGCATCCCGGTGGTCATGAAGGAGCTGCGCAAGGCCGGGCTGATCCATACCGATTGCATCACCGCCTCGGGCCGGGCCATCGGCGAAGAACTGGACCGGATCGAGCGCGAGGCCGATGGCCGTGTTATCTACCCGATCGAGAAACCGTTGACCGAGACCGGCGGGGTGGTGGGCCTCAAGGGCAACCTCGCCCCGCAGGGCGCCATCGTGAAGGTGGCGGGCATCGCGCCCGAGCACCAGGTCTTCAGCGGACCGGCGCGGGTGTTCGAATGCGAGGAAGACGCCTTTGCCGCCGTGCGCCAACGCGACTACGAGGAAGGTGAAGTCATCGTCATCCGCAACGAGGGCCCAGCGGGCGGACCCGGAATGCGCGAGATGCTGGCAACCACCGCCGCACTGTCCGGCCAGGGCATGGGCAAGAAGGTCGCGCTGATCACCGACGGGCGGTTTTCCGGGGCGACGCGCGGTTTCTGCGTCGGCCATGTCGGTCCAGAGGCCGCCCATTGCGGTCCCATCGCACTGATCGCGACCGGCGATGTCATCACCATCGATGCCATCAAGGGCGAATTGAGTGTGGACCTGTCGGAGGACGAATTGGCCCGGCGCAAGGAAAGCTGGGCCGGTCCGCGCGAGACGATCTATGCCAGCGGTGCAGTCTGGAAATTCGCGCAGATGGTGGGCGAGACCTACAAGGGGGCGGTGACCCACCCCGGCGGCAAGGCCGAGAAGCACGTCTACATGGACCTGTGATGCGGCGGCGGGGCCGGGGCACGAAACCCCGGTCCCGCGTCGATCCCTCAGGGCCGCTGCAGACTGCCGGTATCCACCTCGACCCGTTCCGACAGGCTAAGCACGCTGTCATGCAGCAATTGCAGCGCGTAGCGCGGGTTGTGAACCCAGGCGCCGCCGTCCTTGGCGACCACTTGGTAGTTGTAGGCGGCCATCAGCAGGCGTGGCGTCCAGCTGTCATACTGGTTGGGATAGATCGCTTCGCCCGCGTCGATCGTCCCGTCGGCGTTCCCGTCGATGAAGAAATAGGGATAACTGTCCTTGTTGTAGCCGATGGGCTGGCCCGCGACCTCGGTCGCGTAGGTGCGGATCGCCGCGTCCAGGCGCGCGTGCAGCCCGTCGATTTCATCGCGAATGCCACCGCTGGTCACGCCGTCGCCGTCGAAATCGGCGGGCTGGGTACGGATCGCGGTGATGTCGTCGACACCCTGGTGGCAGGCGGCGCAGCTTTCGGTCTCGACCTCGGTGGTATGTGGCTCATGGCAGGCCACGCAGGTATTGGCGCTGGGCACATGGGTGAAGCGGCCAACATAGTTCTGCCCCTCGTACTGGAAGCCGCCACTCACCTCCGAGCCGTACATCACCGCAGCGGCCACGCCGTAATGGACATTGATGAAGGCCAGGTCCGCCGACACGGCGTCGAGGTCCATGCCGCCGGTCGCACCGGTCACGCTGTCGGTGGAGGCGCGGCCGGAATGACACATGGTGCAGGTGGCATTGGCGCCGAGCCCCGGGACGGTCACGCCCGAGGGGAAAGGCACCGCGTCCAGCGCCTCGGCCTCCGAGACGTGGCACGATGCGCAGCCGATCACCGTGTTGATCGTGCCGGGATGGTTCACGACCCCGGCCTCGGTGCCGTCGGCGCCCAGCCAATCCAGCATGCCGGTTTCCGAATGGCAGGCGGCACAGGCCTCGGGCACTGCGCCATCCTCGTTCCAGTGCGTGAACGAGGGCGAATCGTAGTCGCCATGCGGCCCCATGAGCCAGGCCTCGGTTATGTCGCTCAGACTCATGTCCTGCGCGGCCAGGGGCGAGGCCGGCGCCAGAAGAAATACTGTCAGGGCAAGGGGCTTGATCGAAAAGGACATGTCGGAATCTCCCGGATCGGATATCATGATCTGCATGACGCAAAGCCCAAGGTAGCACACAAACGGGACGGGACGTTGACCGAAATCAACGACGCGGCCGCCCGGGCGGACGAGGCAAGGGACAATGCACGGAAAGGAAGCAGAGATGCCGGACAAGAGCCATACGAACGACCGGGGTCAGTCCGCGGACAGCACGCCCGTCGGTGCGGAGGGACCGCGCCTGCCCGTCGGCTTGGTGGCCATGCTGTATCTCGTGGTCTGTCTTGCCCCGCTGGCGCTTGCCATGACGCGATCCGTGGCCCCGGCTGCCACCTGGGAAATTGCCGCGGCCGGCCTGGGGCTCGTTGGGCTGGCGGCCATGGCGGTGCAGTTCGTCACTTCGGGCCGGTTCCAGCTGATTTCGGGGCGGCTGGGGATCGACCGTGTCATGGCCTTTCACAAGACCGCCGCCTGGTGGGTGCTGGGCGGGCTGGTCCTGCACCCGCTGGCCTATGTCCTGCCAACCTTTCAAGCCGATCCGGCGCTGGGGCTCGAACGGCTGGTCGCCTACCTGACCCTGCCGCAGTATCTCACCGGCGTCATCGCTCTCGGCGCGCTGGCGCTGCTGGTGCTGGGCTCGGCCCTGCGAGACCGTCTGCCCCTGCCGTACGAAGCCTGGCGTGGGGCGCATGTCGTCCTGGCCATCACGGCCGTCGCTGGCGGTGTGCACCATGCGGCCACCGTTGGCCGCTTCAGTGCCTTGGGGGCGCTCCATGGTTATTGGTGGGGCGTGGGGGCCGCGGTTGCGGGCATCCTTGCGGTGCTCTACGGGCTGCGCTGGGCGCGGCTCCATCGGCAGCCCTTTCGGCTGGCCTCGGTCACGCGGCGGGCGGACCGCATGTGGGAACTGGACATCCAGCCCGCCCCGGGGACCACGTCGCCCCGCTATCGCGCCGGACAGTTCGTCTGGATCACCGAAGGGACGCGGCGGTTTCCGCTTTTCGATCATCCCTTTTCCATTGCCGACAGCCCGCGCCGCGCAGGTCTGAGCCTGATCGTGAAGGAGGCGGGCGATTTCACCGACCGGATCGGCGATCTGACCCCCGGAACGCCGATGGGCGTCGACGGGCCCTATGGCCATTTCACGTTGGAGGGACACGAGGACGACGCGGTGCTGCTGATCGCCGGCGGGGTCGGGGTTGCGCCGATCATGGGCTTGCTGCGCGACCTGCGCGCAGGTGGCCATGATCGTCCCGTCCGTCTGGCCTACGCGGTGGGCACCCCGGCCAACCTGGCCTGCGGAGAAGAGATCGCGGAGGCGGCCGGCGACCTCGACCTTCAGACCCTGCTGCTGAGCGAAACCTCCGGGCCGGACTGGCCGGGCGAAGTGGGGCGGCTGGACCGCGACAGGCTCCAGCACATGCTGCGCGATCTCGATCCGCAGCGGACCATGGCGATGATCTGTGGCCCGGGGCCCATGGTTACGGCGGTGGCCGACACGTTGATCGACCTCGGCCTGCCCATGGACCGCGTCATGTATGAACGGTTCGACTATTCCGAGGGCGCCTCGCGGCTGGACCTGCGGATGCGACGGCGATTCCTCGCGCTGGGCGCTGGGCTGGGCCTCGGGTTGGCTGCATTCGTCCTTGCGCTGGGCTGACGGGACCGTGACCGCGTGTCACCCAGGGTCCGTCTTGCACCAATAGTTTCGATTCGCTACCTGTTGGGCATGACAAGTGCCCAAACCGACCCGGACATGATCGCCGAACTGCTGGTCCACTTGGGCCGGCTCGCGCGCTGCGAGACCGGTGCCGCACGGCTCACCCCGGCGCAATGGGCCTGCCTTCGGTTCTTCGCTCGGGCGAATGACAGCACGCGCACACCCTCGGGCTTTGCCGCGTTCCAGGCCACGACCCGCGGCACCGCCTCTCAGGTCATAAAGTCGCTTGAGGCGCGGGGTCTGTTGGCCCGCCGCCGGTCCGATCAGGATCGACGCAGCGTGCGCTTCGACCTGACCGACAGCGGCGCGATGATGCTGGAGCAGGACCCGCTGGGGGACTTGGTAGAGGTCATCGGCGCGCTTGATGCGCCCGAACAGGCCCGATTCCGGGCCAGCCTCACGCGGATCTCCGCGGCCCTTGCCCTGCAACGTGACATGCCCGCCTTCGGCTCGTGCCGGGATTGCGGGCACTTCTCGGACACCGGTGTGGGGGCGCATTGCGCCTGCATGGCTGCAGACCTGGACCGGGGCGAGATCGACAAGCTGTGCGCCAGCTACGACATGGAAACAGGCGGCATGGCGCCCCCTGAAGGAGACTGATCAGATGACCCGAAAAGAGCCCCGCATGATCGCCATCAGCAGTGGCAAGGGCGGCGTGGGAAAATCCACCGTCACGGCCAATATCGCGGTGGCCATGGCCGAGGCGGGCCTTGCCGTGGGGGTGGTGGATGCCGACATCTACGGCCCCTCGATCCCGCGGATGCTGGGCATCGGGGCTGGCAAGCCCGCCATGACCCCCGACGAGAAGGTCGTTCCTGCGCAGGCGCACGGGGTCAAGGTGATCTCCATGGCGATGCTGACGGATGACGATAAACCGGCAATCCTGCGTGGGCCCATGGTGACGAAATACCTGCAGATGTTCGTCCGCCAGGTGGACTGGGGCGAACTGGACGTGCTTCTGCTGGACCTGCCGCCGGGGACCGGCGACATACAACTGACGCTGGCGCAGGCCTTTCCGCTGTCGGGCGCGGTGGTGGTCAGCACGCCGCAGGATGTCAGTCTCAAGATCGCGCAGCGAGGCCTGCGCATGATGGAACAGGTCAACGTGCCGATCCTGGGCGTGATCGAGAACATGAGCGGCTTTACCTGTCCGTCCTGCGGGACCGTCACGCATATCTTTCACCAGGGTGGGGGCGAGACCATCTCCAGGGACCTGGGCGTTGAGTTCCTGGGCAAGGTGCCGCTGGACCCGCATGTGGTCGATTGCGGCGACGAAGGTCGCCCGCTGGTTCAGGCCGCGCCCGACGGGCCGGCCGCCCGGGCCTATCGCGACATTGCCGCCGCGTTGGGCGGTGGGGGTGACGGGGCCGCCGGAATCGTCACGCCTTTCGACTGGCACCCGGCCGAGGGGCGGGGCCAGCCCGCGCCGGTCGCGGCTCAGCCGGATGGGCCGGCCAACCGACTGGCGGCGCTGGACCACGACGCCTCCGGCTTGATGCTGCGTTGGGCCGACGGGGCCGAGCAGCGGCTGGCCGACCGCGATCTGCGTCTCGCCTGTGCCTGTGCCAAGTGCCGCGACGAGATGTCGGGCACGCCCCTTCTTGATCCCGCGAGTGTCCCGCTCGACATTTCCCTGACCCGGGTCTGGAGCGTGGGCAATTATGCCCTGGGCCTGGCCTTCAGCGACGGGCACGACACCGGGATCTACACCTTCAAGGCCCTGCGCGAGATGCAGGGGGCGGAGATGGAGGATGTCTGAGGCTGCCACGCAACGCCGTATCCGCGCCCAGGCCTCGGCCCGAGACGCGCAGGTCATGGGCTTCGTGCTGGACAACGAGGTTCAGACGGGCCGGACGGCGCGATTCGACGGCCCGGCGGATGCGCCGCTGTCAAAGGCGCTCTTCGGGGTCTCGGGCGTGGTCCGGGCCGAGGTCAGCGGCGCGACGATCTGGGTGCAGAAGGCTGACGCGGCCGACTGGGCCGACCTGAAACCGGCCATCGCGGCGGCCATTCGCACGGTGCTGGATTTTACCGAAACGCCGCTGGGGCAGGGGGCCGCGGACAGCGCGTCGGACACTGCCCTGCTGCAACGCGTCCAGGAATTGCTGGAGGCCCAGGTCAACCCCGCCGTTGCCGCGCATGGCGGGCATATCTCGGCCGAAGGGGTCGAGGATGGCATCGTCTACCTGCGCATGTCCGGCGGCTGCCAGGGCTGCGCCGCTTCGGCGGCGACCCTGCGCCAGGGTGTGGAACGGATGCTGCGCGCCGCCCTGCCGCAGGTCGTGGATATCGTTGATGTCACCGATCACGAGTCTGGCACCAATCCGTTCTATACCCGCGACTCGGGTAGCTCGCCCGTGTTCAACCGCCCCGTTCCCCCCGGTGTCATCGACCGCGAGGACGGCCAAGTCAGCGTCGATCCCGATTACCTTGGCCCCCGGCTGGGCCTGACACCCGAGACGCTGCGCGCCGGCATGCAGCGCGGCGATGTCGTCGGCGTGACCGAAACCGGCGAGGGGGCGGACGCGGGCAAGACCCGCATCGTGATCCGCAGCCCCACCCGGGCCTGGGCCGCCGAGATTGCCGAGGATGGCAGCGCCCGCGAGATCCCGCCGCCGCCGCCCGCCGAGGACGCCGCCGGGCAGGAAAGTGCCCTGTCCGCGCGGGTGCGCGCTTATCTGGTCGGGCTGAAGGGCGACACGGCAACCGTGACCTACGGCGCATTGGCCCGCGCACTCGGGCTGTGGCAGCCCGGTTCGGTGCGCCGGGTGACCGCCGCGCTGGAGTCCACAATGCGCGCCGATGCCGCCGAGGGGCGCCCGTTCATCGCCGCCCGTGCCGTGGGCCGGGGTCGGGACGCCCTGCCCGGCAAGGGCTTCTTTGACCTGGCCGTCGCGTTGGGCCGCGGCCCGACGGCCGGTGAAAGTGAGCAGGATTACCACGCCCGCGAACTGTCCGGGCTGGCGGGCCGAATGGACGACGCGGCCGGGGCCTGACCGCACCATGCCCTTGCACCCGGCCGCGGGCGCGCCCTGGGCGTGGACGAAAAGGAAGGGGATGTCTTGGCGTTCGATTTCCAAGCCGTGGTGATCGGGGGCGGGGCCGTCGGTCTTGCCTGCGCCGCCGCACTTGGGCGGGGCCTCGGCCCGACCCTCGTGCTGGAGGCCGGCGCGCAGTGGGGTGCGGGTATCTCCTCGCGAAACAGCGAGGTGATCCACGCCGGGCTCTACTATCCCACCGGAAGTCTCAAGCACCGGCTCTGCCTGCGCGGGCGGCGCATGCTTTATGACGACCTCGCGCGCCGGGGCATTCCCCATCGCAAGTGCGGCAAGCTGGTCGTTGCCACCGACGACGATGAACTGGCGGAGATCGAGGCCCTGGCCCGGCGCGCCCGCGACAACGGGGTCGAAGGGGTGCGGATGCTGGGCCGGGACGCCGTGGCGCGGATGGAACCTGAGTTGCACACCGCAGGTGCGCTATGGTCCGCCGAGACCGGCATCTTCGACAGCCATGCCCATATGCTGGCGCTGGTGGGCGATATCGAGGGGGGCGGTGGCCATGTCGTTGCCGCGGCCCCGCTGGAGGGTGCATCGCCCCACGCGGGCGGTTATCGGCTGCGCACCGGCGGTGCTGACCCGGCCGGGATCACGACCCGCGTCCTCGTCAATGCCGCAGGGCTTGCCGCCCCCGATGTTGCCGCCCGGATCGAGGGGATGCCCGCCGGGGCGATTCCCCGCCAGCGTTTTGCCAAGGGCTGCTATTTCGGCCTGACCGGTCGGTCCCCCTTCCGGCACTTGATTTATCCCGCGCCCGTGGATGGTGGGCTTGGGGTTCATGCCACCATCGACCTTGCCGGGCGCGTGCGCTTTGGCCCTGATGTCGAGTGGCTGCCGCCCGAGGCGACGGTTTCCGGTCTGGACCATGCCGTGCCCGCCGAACGCGCGGCCACGTTCGAGACGGCGATCCGTCGTTACTGGCCGGGCCTGCCCGAGGGGGCGCTCTTTCCTGACTACGCCGGCATTCGTCCGAAACTGAGTGAACCCGGCGCGCCGGCCGCCGATTTCCTGGTTCAAGGAACGCCGGATCACGGGTTGCCGGGCCTGGTGAACCTCTTTGGAATCGAGAGCCCGGGCCTGACGGCCTCGCCTGCCATTGCAGAACAGGTCATGGGACTGCTGGCACCCGACGTCTGAGCGCCCCGGCAATCCCGCCCGCCACAGGCGCGTCCAACTCGGGAAACTGATGCAGGCGCGTCCTGCAATCGAAACCCTGCAGACAGGTTTTCAAGGGATCCCGGACTTCAAGAGACCTGGCGGCAGCCAAGCTTGGCGGGAACGCCGGACGGTCCTCTTGAGGTGCTGCGCAGGGGCGCGAGCCGGTATTGAAAGGACCTCGTCCTCGATGGTGCCGGTGCGGCCCGACAGACGCCGAGACGGCAAGACTTGCCCGGTCGAACTGCCTCGAGCGTGACGGGCCGCATCGGACGGGGCTTCGACAGCCTGAAAATGGTAGCGCCACCCTTGGCACGGATGCTTGATAACCGCGGTGAGCCAAATGGGCCGCCGCCAAAGCCAGGGTCACTTGAAACGCCATAACGCGAAATGGTACTGAAAAGGCGGGTTCGTGGTATTCAATGTTATCCGACACATGAAACCGCGCCAGAGATGGGCGCATCGAAAGGAACGGGACCTGAAGCTCGGGAAACTCGGCATTGTAAAAGTGTTGCGAAACGTGGCCACCACCAATGGTCTGCGCCGGTGCCGGCATCTTGTCCGGTCGGAAGACGGCGCTGCCAGTGGGCCGTTCATGGCACGAGGGCAAAGCAAGCAAGTTGTCTGGGAAGAACCGAACCGGGCCAATACGCCAGAGCTCCAGATCGGCCGAAGCGGGGGCCGTTATTCGACCGTGACGGGTGTCTGGTGGCTGGACGAAACCCGGTTCATCGCTGCTCACCGCAGCGGAATGATGCTGGCGGTGTTTTCGAAGGACCATCTCGATGGTCCGGTCTGGTCGGGTCCCATCGACCACGTCAGCGATGACATCGCGGCCAAACAGATCACGCCCTCCACATGGGAAATCGCCGTCAGCGGTTGCTGGGATTGTATTTACAGCCGGTACCACCTGCGTGAAACGGACGCGGGGTTCGAGATCGACACGCTGGACCGGTTGGCGCATGGCTCCAAGGATTTCTGTCACGGCGTCGCCTATGATGCGTCCGGAGGCCTTTGTTATTCGATCCATACAGGCAAACGCCCCCGCTTCGGTATCGGTCGCGATAGCTACAAGTTGCCGGCACCATGGGGTGTGCGCGATCTTTGCCACGATCCGGTTCGTCACCGGTATCTTGCGGTCGCGGTGTCCGCGAACCCGCGCCGAACGGCATACAGCGGCGTTCAGACCAGCCTCTGGACCCTCGATGAGGGCGACTCCAAGTGGGCGTGCATGGCCGCTTACAACAATGTTCATTCGGACGCACTGGACGTCTGGAACGGCCATGTCTGGATACCGGATCAGGTTGGCAACCGGCTCCTGGCCTTGAACGCCGACACAGGGGCGGTTGACGCCATATTCGATGGTGATGCTCTTGATTTTCCCCACGGATTGGGGATTTCGGCCGAGGGTGTCATCGCCGTCACGAACTATGGGTCGAGCAGCATCATCCTCGCCGCGGCTGATGAACTGCTTGGCTCGGTTGGCGTATCTGGCGGACTTGGCCGTGTCTCGACCGGTTGAGCTCCGGCTTGCCGGACCGGCGGAGAAGGAAAAGGACGGCCCGATCAACAGCTGCGATGAACAGCTTGGACCACGCCAGGTCCTGTCAATGGGATAGGGAGCGGGTCACTCAAAATGCCGCGGCCGGGAGATGTGACCGGCAATCATGGATTGAAGGGCGTTCAGATGACCAGGATCGGTGTCGGAGCGATCACGCGGCGTCGGCATGACATGCTTTCCGACCTGCTAGACAGCTATTCGACAATGCGTGTGCCGGATGGCTGTGAAGTGGTTTTCATATTCGTGGAAAACGACACCGAATTGACGATCCGGACCATGGTTGACCTGTTCTCGCGTCGGACCGGTCACCCCGCCGAAGTGGCGTTGGAACCTCGGCAAGGCATACCCATCGCGCGAAACAGGGTTCTCGACATCGCGGTGGCGGCGGAGTGCGACCACCTGACCTTTGTCGATGATGACGAAACCGTTGACCCCGATTGGTTGACCGTTCTCCATGCGGTTGCTTGGCAGCGCGATCTTGATCTCGTCGGTGGACCGGTCAGATACAAGGCCCCGGACGCGGTCGAACTGACCTGGCGGCAAAGAGCCGTTCTCCAACAGGTGAAGTGCCAGGCGAAGCGCGCCGGAGAGCGGCGGAAAACGAGAGTTGAAGCGGGCCGGGATGAAACCATACCGGTCTACACCAACAATTGGATGCTCCGTTTGGCGGCACAAAAAGACACTGGCGTTCGCTTCGATGAAAGGCTGCGTTTCACCGGCGGGTCGGACAAGAAGTTCTTCGAGGATATCAAGGCGGCCAACGGTTCGACAGGTTGGGCACCCGATGCAATGGTGTCCGAGGTCTGGCCGGTCTCGCGCCTGACGTTCCGATACTATTACAGCAGGTGCCGCGATCAGGCCGCGACTGCCATGGCACGCAAGAAAAAGCGGTTCTTGAAGCTTGAAGTCACGGTCTTCTTGCTGTGGGGGATGCTGCGTGCATGCGTGCTGGCCATGGTCGGCATTTTCGATCGGGGTGTCTCGTTCGCCCGGGCCTGCAGGGTCGCAGGAACAACGGTTGGGCGAACCCGCGCGGTCTTCGGGTATTCGAGTTCGCATTACGATCCAGGCAGGTCCTGCGTGCATGAAACGCATGAATAGCCGGATCGCACCCGACCGATTTGGGGAAAAACGCAGGGGGCTTCCAGAACGGCCGGTGCATGGATCTGCGGCCGGCACTTCAATGTCGCCTGTCAACTCGTGGCGGCGGGGTGCCTCGAAGAATTGCGGGCCTCAGTGATCGGGAATTGCCAAGCGATGCAACCGCGCAAAACCGAGACGGTGTGTCAGAGGGCAAGACCGACGCAGGCAAGGAATTCGCGGAGTGCGCGAACGACTGACCTGCTAAGTCGCTGAAATAAAATGGAGGCGAGTACCGGAATCGAACCGGTGTACACGGATTTGCAAGACTAGGTATATATTTGAAATAGCCTAACTTTTTGTTTAGAGGGCGCACGCGGTTGCCCGGAACGAATGGCGAATGTTTAGATGGAAAGGATGACTAGTGTTCTGCACATCACGCAACATGTCTTTGTGAAAGCAGCCTTGAGGCGAGAGCACAAATATCTTGAGCGAAAGTGTCAGGTGACGTCAGTCTGCGCTTCCACGACATTCATGCATCGCGCGGCATGGGCCAGGTTCATACACGACGGGCGGGAATCGGACATTCGCTGCAAGTGCAAAAGCACCCTGTCGAAAACACGAAAGCGGCAATTCAGCGCTCACGTTCGACACCCTACCATGCTGCACTTGGCACAAAAATCAGCACCGCGCAGCGAGTGGGCTATGCAAAATGGCCGACCTTGGTTGCCCAAGGTGACGTGACCGGCCCATTCCAGCCGAACGCTTCAACACAACATAGTGTTGGCCTTCTGTTTGCGGATGAGCCTCAAAGTCTCAACGCTCGACCGAAATGTTACTCAAGCGCCGCAGGATTATGCTCTGCAAGATACAGGCGAAAGAGTCGCTCCAACTCTGGAAAAGAGACGTCCAGGCCGGAGGCATACAAATACAAGCTCTTGGATCGAAAAATTCGATCCAGCTTGAGCCTCAAGC
>NZ_DATFIP010000086.1:0-79339 GCF_035270045.1 Salibaculum sp. | reverse complement strand
CTCGAGGCTGCCCCGGGAAATCCTCTCCTCCGGGACGCCCCAGTCGCGCAGGAGCGCCTGAGAATGATCGTCCGAGACCACGAAGCCCGCCGGCAGGCTGGCCCATTCGCGGGTATAATCCATCGGCATGGCCGGCATTCGGGTGCTCAGGCTGCGGGGTGTCACGACGATGGTCGGCACACCTGCCCGGCGGCAGGCCCAGTTGGTGCGCCGCTCGTCCGGGGTGTTGTAATTGCCGTTGCGGATGAAGGCGTCGGGCCGCAATCGGCGCACCATCGCCTCGACGCAGAGCGCGTGCAGCGCCGCGTGAAAGAGATGCGGATAGCGATAGGTTAGCATCGAGGCCAGAACGGGGTCGCCCCGCGCCATGTCCGGGGCGATCCGGCGCTGTCGCCGCCACAGCCGCCAGCCCATCCAGGCGGCCCGCAGGACGGCCAGGGGACCGCCGCCCCGGTGCGGCGAGATCACGCCCTCGGCATAGTCCGTGTCCTTCGCCCATGGCCGTTCCTTGGGCTGCACGCCGATGATCCGGGTGGTATCGCCGATCTGCGCTTGCAGGTCCCCGATCAGCGTGCCGTAGCGGTGCCTCTCCAGCGAGGCGGTCGAGATCAGCAGGCACCGCCCGGCCGCGCCGTGCAGTGCCGGGCCGGGACGCGATAGCGCCACCCGGCGCACCGATCGGAGCAGGAACCGCCATTTGCCCATGCGGTCGCGCGGGTCGCGAATCTCGGCGCTGGCATGGGCCGGAAAACCGCCGGGGTCGGGCGTGGCCAGCCCCGCCTCGTCGCGCAGCGCCGCGAGGAACTCGGCGGGCACGTGCAGGCCCTTTTCCACGTCGACGCGCGCCAGCGGCATCCTTTCTTGCGCGGCGCGCACCTGCTCCAGCAGGAACAGCCATAGCACCGGCCCGGCCAGCCCGTCGCGCTTGGCATAGACCCAACCGCCCTCGAACAGGAAGATGTCGAGCGTGGTGCGGTCGGCGCGGGTCTGCGCAGCCCGGAAATGGCCAAATAGCCGCGCGATCGCCCGGTCGAGACAGGCGAGCGTCTCCTCCCAGCCCAGCTGCGCACTAAGCGGGCGGCCCTCCAGCCACAGATCGGCCGGGGTCGGGTTGCCCCGGCACAGCTTCAGGGTCGCTTCAGGGTCGTTCACGGCAAGGACTCGATCACGGGGACGGGCGCAGGGATGCCGAGCATCCGCCAGTAGGGCGTGGTGAGCACATCGTTGCCTTTGATGAGGCATGACAATGTCCGAGCATCCTCGGGCGTGTCCAACGTCAGCCTCCGATCGGAGTTGTCGCCGGCGGTATCGCGCATGCCGCACAGCGAAAGCTCGTCGGACCTCCGGTATAGATGCTGGGTTACGTGTTCACGTTCAGACGGGTCGGCTTGCCCGGCAAGGCGAATGTAGGCACTTGCCTGAATGCATTCGATCGCGATGCCGTAGGGAAAGCTGCGCGTGATGATGTTGCTGATCATCTCTGGACTGCCGACGGCGATCATACGCCTCAGCGCGACATCGGCCAGACCCGGCTCGAACAGCGGACAATCGCCATTGATTCGCAGAAACCTTTCGGGGCCATGCGCATCGATGGCCTGCAGTGTCCGGCGTACAAGGTCTGTAGCATCCCCACGGAAACAGGTATAGCCGCGCCCGGCGCAATGGGCCGCGATCGAGTCGTCGACGTCCCTGTCCGTGGTCAAAACCACGAGCTGTCCAACGTCGAGCCGAGCGGCCCGGGCATGGACGATGTCGATCACCCTGTGTCCGCCAAGCTTCAGGAAAATCTTGCCGGGTAGCCGTCGGGAATCCGACCTCGCATAGATAAAGGCTGCGGTGTCAGCTGTCATCGCCGATCTTCATGCCCTTCTCGGTCATCTCGTCGTTCCAGTAGGCGCGCGCGGCTTGCCAGTTGCCTGTCGTACCTTGCGGTGTGGCTCGCAGTCCGACCGCTTCGTAGCGGCGCAACGGCACCTCGATCCTGGCTCCCAGGAACGCTGACAAGTCGGGGCCCTCGAAATCCGTGCTCGGGCGCACGTGCAGAAGATCGTCGCGCGTCAGGAAGTGTCCGGCGGGCAGGTCGCGGGCGGCATATACACCCCTGCGCGCGCGGATCCGCGTCGTCATCTCCGCCGGGGCAGAGCGGTTTGCCGGTTGCTGGAGGCTCCGGACGCAGTCTTCCAGCGTCGTGACATAGCCGGCAAGGGCCTCTTCCTCCATGGCGTGGGCATGGTCGAAGCCGGGCAGGCTGCGGTCCGTGGTGAAGTGCTTTTCTACAAAGCTCGCCCCCTCGACCAAAGCCATGGCGGCGGCCACCCCTCCTTCGGTGTGATCCGAATAGCCCACCGAGACATCGAAACAGTCGCGCAGCAGGCGCACCCGCTGGACGTTGGCGCTGTCCAGTGGGCAGGGATAGCTCGACACGCAGTGCATCAGGTTAAGGTCGGTCCCGGGGAAATTGCCCCGAACAAAGCCGACCATGGCGTCGATCTCGCCAAGCGTGGCCATCCCGGTGCTGACGATGACCCGCTCGAAGGTGTCGCAGGCCGCGCCGATCAGGTCGTGGTTCGTGGCATCGGTCGAGGCGATCTTGACGTAGGGCGCGCCCAGCTCCGACAATAAATTAAGGCCCTCGGTGTCGAATACCGAGGCCGAGATCGTGATCCCCGCCTCGGCGGCGCGGGTCCATATTTGCCGCCAGTCGTTAGGGCTCAATTCCTCGGCTTTGCGGCTGTGATAGACGCTGTTCTCGACATAGGTTTCGCCGTCGAAATAGGCTGGGACGTAGAGACCGTCGGCATGGATGAACTGAAATTTGACCGATGTCGCCCCCGCGCGCGCGGCCAAGTCGACAAGCTCGCAGGCGCGCGCGACCGATCCGTTGTGGTTGCTGCCGGCTTCGGCGATGATCTCGGGCATGTCTCAGGTCCTCCTGTTCGGCGCCAACTCTGCAACAGCGCTGGCCAATGCGTCCGCATCCTGCGCCCCTCCCTGTGTCAGGGTGGCATGATGCATCCTGTCCAGTCGACTGCGGTCCGACAGGAGGGCTGCCAGTGCGGTAGGCGCCTCGTCGGGTCCCGCTACCGTGACGCAACCAGCCTCGATCAGGCCGTGATTCTTGGCCGCTGCCCCGGGGCGGGTAACTGACAGGCACGGCAGGGCTTGCGCCACCGCCTCCGCCATCATGACACCGTCGCCGGTGACGAAAACGTTGATCGGGGCGAAGAAATCCCATGGCTCGTTATCGAAGGGTCGGTGCTTCACCGGAGGCCCTTCGCCCGCTATTACGGGCGTCTCGGGATGGAGTACGTAAACGACGTCCACCCCGGGCGCAGCCCTCGCAGCCCGCACCAGGGCGTCGATCCCTGGCTGATCCGCGCCGCCCGACATACACAGGCCGACCACCAGAGGGCCGTTGAAATCGAGGTCGCGGGGGTCAAGAGAGGCGGCGGTTGCATAGGCGAAAGCTGGATCCTCGACCACAACGCAATCCGAGGCAAGCCTTTCACGCAGGCGCTCTGGCACAGCGCGCAGAAATACGTGGGTGGCAATCTCGGCCCGGTCGCAAACCGGCGATACCAGGATGCGCCGTGGGCAGCCGGAAAGGGCACGCACGTCCCCGCTCGAAAGGGTCACTGCGTCGATGACCACCTGCGTGGTGGCAAGTGTATCATCTACAATCGCGATCTCGCGCGCGGTCAGGCCCTTGTCGCGGGCAAGAGTGCGGCCCTGTTCGTCCACGCGCAACACCACCCGGCTGTCGATCCCGCGTCTCTCCAGCGCATCGATCAGCGCGGCGCTGCGTGCAAGATGCCCCATTCCTACCGTGGCGCTGGCCTGAATGTGGAAGACGATATCGGCAGCGGCGGTGGCGGATGTCATCGCGGGATATGTCCGGTCTCGACATAGCCGCCCATCATTGCCTTGAACCGGCCCAGTGCGGCGAACTGGGCTTGTCCGATCTCGTCCCAGCGGGATTTCAGGGAGGCATGGTTCGCGGCGGTGTAGCCGCCGGCGTGGATCGTCTCGGCCACGGAGGCGGCAAAGCCCTCGCCCATCTCCACCATGTTGAGGCTGGCATCGCCCAACCCCAGGTCTTCGCAAAGTGATTTGGACCGTTCGTCATAGACGATGTTGACCGTCGGCGTGCCGTAGGAGATCGCGGGCAAGGTCGCGTGCAGGCGATAACTCAAGACCATATCGGCGTTCTTGAGCAGAGCGAGATATTGGTACACATCGTTCGTGTAGACCGAGTCAACAGCCTTCGTGTAACGGAAGGCGGTCGCGAAATCGAGATCGCGGCTATCGTTGCACAGTATGCGAATGCGCTTGTGACCGGCCTCACGCAGAGTGTCGATGGCCAGGTCGATATGGGCCTGTACCGCGCTCTGGTGGCGGTAGGGTACGTTCATTAGGCCCGGCGTGCGTACCGAGATCAGCGCGCCAACCTCCTCGTGGTCCGGAAGGACTGGCAGCATCTCCTCATAGCGGTGGAGGTTGATCGTCGGGCACCAGCCCAACTCGTCCTTGGGGTTGATCGCCTTCAGGTGGCCATGGGTCGCGGTGTCGCGCGACAAGGAGATATCGGCACGCTCCAGCAGGACCTCCAGCTTGGAGTCCGGGATAACGTCGGACCGCTCCGCCAGCCGGCCGTGTCTGTCGAAGATCCGTCCGCGGGAGTTGGAGAACATCATCAACGGCGGCTGGAGCGAGGCCAGCGCCCGGGGGTCGACTGTGATCTCGTTGTTTTCGAACAGATTCCCGCCACCCAAGATCACGCCATCCGCGAAACGGTTGATCTCGAAGATCGTGGGCGGCGTCAGCCCGCCCTTTGCCGTGCTCTCGTGCCGGCTGGTGGCCGGGTAGTCGATCACCGATACCAGCCGCCCAAAGGTCTCGTAGAGCATGTGGCGCAAGGCGAAATTGATGGCGTGATTGCCTATGTTGTAGCCCAACGGACGAATATTGGCGATTGTATACATTAGGGTTCCATTACACTTGGTCTGCTGCGTCTGGCGCCTCCCGCGCGGGTTGCGATGTCAGATGCGCAGGTCGATGTCGGGGACGGAAAGCAGATGTTCAAGCAGCAAGCTGTCATGGCCCATGCCGCCGGTGAAAAGAATCGTCATGGCCGTTCCCGCACTTGGTCGCTCTCGCCTATGAATGCCGCAGATAGCCTGTTCCCATCTGCCTCGCAAGTTCCGCCAGGCCTGCTTGGGCGGGCGGGCTGTTGCGGGCATTCGACACATTCGCGGGAAACCTGATGCATTGATGATTTAACTCTTCGACCGGCCATGCTATACGCAACCAAACGCAGCGGAGTTTCTCGTCATGAAAAAAATTACCCTTTCCCTTTTTGCCCTCTCGATCGCGGCGACGCCGTTGATGGCCGAGACGCCCATGGAGATGGCCCAGCGGGTGGACGCCTGTGACGGCGCTGAAATTCTCAGTGCGACTGTGGACGCCGATGGCGAGCTGGAGGTAACCTGTGCGACAGCGGTCGCGGGGAACGGTGGTGGACTTGGCGGCGGCCTCGCGACGCCGGCTCTCGCGCTGGGTGTGCTCGGCCTTGCGGTCGGTGCATTTTCCGGCGGGTCGAGTTCCTCGGACACCCAGTAACCGGGTCGGTCCTTTCGGCTCTTGGGTCGAAGCTGGTAGCGATTTTCAGCCATCGTAGACCTTTGGGTCTGCGGTGCTGTTTCTGTTTGAGTGGTGTCTCGTGGTATCGGTGCCGCGGACGGTTCGCCCGACAGGGGCGATGAGCAACATGCTGCTGCTCTGCGGCGTTGCCGGGAACAGCCCTTCGGATGGTGGGCGCCCTGCCCGGACGCGGTCATGTCTCCTGGCTCCGTAGCGCCGGACCATGGCGCCACTCACCATCGGCTGCGCCGTGTCAGCCCTTGAGCCGCGTGTTCCGGGCAGCCAGAAGCTTGAGCCGCAGCGCGTTCAACTGGATGAACCCGGCGGCATCGGTCTGATCGTAGGCGCCCAGATCCTCTTCAAATGTCACATGCGCCTCGGAGTAGAGGCTGTGATCGGACCAGCGCCCGATACAGCTCACGCTGCCCTTGTAGAGCTTGAGCCGCACGGTGCCTGTTACATGCTGCTGGCTGTGGTCGATGGCCGCCTGCAGCATCTCGCGCTCGGGCGAGAACCAGAACCCGTTGTAGATCAGTTCCGCGTAGCGCGGCATCAAGCTGTCCTTGAGGTGGCCCGCGCCACTGTCCAGGGTGATCTGCTCGATCCCGCGATGAGCCTCCAGCAGGATGGTGCCGCCCGGCGTCTCGTAGATACCGCGTGATTTCATGCCGACAAAGCGGTTCTCGACAAAGTCCAGCCGCCCGATTCCATGCCTTCCGCCCAGACCGTTCAGTTGGGTCAGCAGCGTGGCGGGCGACAGTGGCTCACCGTTGAGGCTGACCGCGTCGCCCCGCTCGAAGCCGACCTCGATGATCTCGGGCGTTGCGGGGGCCTCTTCGGGGTGCACCGTGCGCTGGTAGACGTAATCCGGCGCGGCCTCTGCGGGGTCTTCGAGGACCTTGCCCTCGGACGAGGTGTGCAGAAGGTTTGCATCAACGCTGAAGGGGGCTTCGCCGCGCTTGTCCTTGGCGATGGGGATCTGGTTTTTCTCGGCGAAGTCCAGCAGCCGCGTGCGGCTGGTCAGGTCCCATTCGCGCCAAGGGGCGATCACCGTGATGTCCGGGTTGAGCGCATAGGCCGACAACTCGAACCGCACCTGGTCGTTGCCCTTGCCGGTGGCCCCGTGGGACACCGCATCGGCCCCTGTCTCGGCGGCGATCTCGACCAGGCGCTTGGAAATCAGCGGCCGCGCGATGGAGGTGCCCAGCAGGTATTGACCTTCGTAAAGTGCATTGGCCCGGAACATCGGAAAGACATAGTCGCGGACGAAATCCTCTCGGATGTCCTCGATGTAGATATTCTCGGGCTTGATCCCAAGCATGACCGCCTTCTCGCGGGCGGGCTCAAGCTCCTCGCCCTGGCCCAGGTCAGCGGTAAAGGTCACCACCTCGCAGTCGTATTCGGTCTGCAGCCACTTGAGGATGATCGAGGTATCGAGGCCGCCGGAATAGGCGAGGACGACTTTCTTGGGCGCGGACATGGGGGTCTCCGTTCTTGGTCGGCGCGGAGGTATCGGGTTTTTCACATCATAGCAAGCTGGCCACGAAGGCCGCGTCGCCCGGGTTGGCCAGAAGGGCAGGCGCTTCGGGCAGGGGCACCCAGACGGCGCTGTGCTCGGGCTCGAGCGGAGGGCCCAGCGGGTAGGTCGGAAAGGCCATGTAGACATGAGCGATCTTTTCCGCCCAGAGATCGTATTCCGGCATTAGGGCAAAACGGCGGTGCGCCCCGATCCGGCGCGGACGCGCGATGCGCCAGCCGGTTTCCTCGTAGACCTCGCGGTGCAGCGCCTGCAGGGGGCTTTCGCCCGGGTCGATGCCGCCGCCGGGCAGCTGGAATTCATGGTGAAGTCCGGCCTGCCATGTCAGCAGGACATCCGGCCCGCGTTGCAGGATCGCGTAGGCTCCCGGGCGCGGCTTGTAGCGTTGGCCCGGCCGTTTGGCTTCGCCGTAGCGTCTGATCACGGCCTTGGTCCTCGCCTTGTCGCTCCTATATGGACGCGGTATGCCAATCCCCGACAGGTTAGGAAACCCCATGACACTCGGCTCCAAGATCGCCTGGGACGATACCGTTCTGCCATTCCAGCTCGACCGGTCGGACGTGCGCGGACGGGTGGCCCGACTCGATGGTGTGCTTGATCGAGTCCTTGATCAACACGACTATCCGCCGATGATCGAATCGCTGGTGGCCGAGATGGCGCTTCTGACAGCGTTGATCGGTCAGACGATCAAACTTCGCTGGAAACTCAGCCTCCAGGTGCGCGGCGACGGCCCTGCCCGGTTGATCGCAACGGACTACTATGCACCGAAGGCCGAAGGGGAGCCTGCCCACATCAGGGCCTACGCGAGCTTCGACACCGACCGCCTTGACGCGGCGGCCGCGCCTTTTGGCCAGATCGGCAAGGGCTACTTCGCGATCCTGATCGACCAGGGGCAGGGAAATGTCCCCTACCAGGGAATCACGCCGATTTCCGGAGGCTCGCTGCGGACCTGCGCCGAAACCTATTTCGCCCAGTCCGAACAATTGCCGACCCGGTTCGCGCTGGATTTCGGCCGCTCGACAATGGCCGGAGAGGGCGAGACGTGGCGCGCGGGCGGCATCATGCTTCAGAAGATGCCCAAGGCCAGCCCCGTCGCGACCCAGGGCGGGTCGGGCGACACCGGGCTGCTGGCCCCCGAGGATATCCTTGAGGGGGACGAGGAAGAGAACTGGTCGCGCGCCAACATCCTGCTCGATTCGGTTGAATCAATGGAATTGATCGGTCCCCACGTTCAGCCGACCGAGCTCTTGCTGCGCCTCTTCCACGAGGAGGCCCCGCGCATCTTCGACCCGCAGCCAGTGCAATTCGGCTGTTCCTGTTCCGAGGACCGCGTGCGCAGCAGCCTGTCGATCTATTCTGCCAAGGACATCGCCACCATGACCACGGACGAGGGCTTGGTCACGGCCGATTGCCAGTTCTGCGGTGCGCATTACAGGCTCGACCCTGCGACCGTTGGCCTTGGGTCGGACAGTGACGATTGAGCTTAAGAAGCGCCTGATCCGTGCGGCCCGGGGACCCGGCGCCGCCTCGTCTGATTTCGACCTGAATCCGGGCGTTGTTCTGCCGCAGGGTCGCGTGCTCCGGCCCGCGGCCGTACTGGTGGCCGTCACCGACCAGGGCGAGGTGATCCTGACCAAGCGCTCGGCGCGGCTCAAGCATCATCCGGGCCAGATCGCTTTCCCCGGTGGCCGCCAGGACCCAGAGGATGCCAATCTCGAGGACGCCGCCCTGCGCGAGACCGAGGAAGAGATCAACCTGCCGCGCAGCAGGGTCGAAATCCTGGGCCCGTTGCCCCCGCACGAGACCGTGACGGGCTACACTGTCGCGCCGTTCCTGGCGTTGGTGGATGGCGAGGCGCCCCTGCGCCCTGAACCGGGCGAGGTCGCCGAGATCTTTCGCGTGCCGCTGGCGCATGTGACCGACCCCGACAGGTTCCGGGTCGAAGCGCGGCTCTGGCGTCGGCAGTGGCGACACTATTATACCGTGCCTTTCGGCCCTTACTATATCTGGGGTGCCACCGCATGTATCCTGCGCGGTCTTGCCGACAGGATGTCGGTATGACCCGGTTGCAGGCGGATTGGCTGGCCGATCCGGCGGCGCAAAGGGTCTGCGCCATGCTCGAAAGTGCCGGGCACGCCGCCTATTTCGTCGGCGGCTGCGTGCGCAACGCCCTGATCGACGCGCCGGTGCAGGACCTGGACCTGTCCACCGATGCCCGACCGCAAGATGTCATGATGCTGGCCGAGGACGCCGGCCTGAAGGCTGTACCCACGGGCATCGACCACGGCACCGTGACCGTCGTTTCAGATGGCCGCCCCTTCGAGATCACGACCTTCCGGCGCGATGTCGCCACCGACGGCCGTCGGGCCAAGGTGAGCTTTGCCGACACGATCGAGGCTGACGCGTCCCGGCGCGATTTTACCATGAACGCGCTTTATGCCGATGCGCGCGGTGTGGTGCATGACCCGCTGGGTGGCCTGCCCGACCTCCAGGCGCGCCGGGTGAGGTTCATCGACGACCCCGCTCAGCGCATCCGCGAGGATTACCTGCGCATTCTGCGTTTTTTCCGCTTTCACGCCTGGTTCGGCGATGCACAGGCAGGACTGGATGCCGAGGGGCTGGCCGCCTGCGCCGAACACGCCGAGGGAATCGAGGGCCTGTCGAAGGAACGCATCGGCCACGAGATGCTGCGCCTGCTGGCCGCGCCCGACCCCGCCCCCGCGGTTGCTGCCATGGCGCAGGCCGGGGTGCTGATGCGGGTGATCGCCGGGGCCGAGCCTTCGATATTGCCCGTGCTGGTCCACCTCGAACAAGAGGCCGGGATTGAGCCTGACCCGATCCCGAGGCTGGCCAGCCTCGGCGGTGAAGACGTGACTGCGGCGCTGCGCCTACGCAAGGTCGATGCCCGGCGGCGCGAAGTGTTGCGCGCGGCCGCTCTTGACGGGCCGGCGGTGGAGGAGCTTGGCTATCGTCTGGGCGTGCAAGAGGGCACCGCGGCGCTGCTGCTGCGCCATGCTGCCCTGGGCCAGCCCATCGAGAAACAGACCTTGACCCGGCTCAACGTCGCGTCGGAACAGGTCTTTCCGGTCCGGGCCGCCGATCTGCAACCGCGCCTGGAAGGGCCCGCCCTGGGCAGGGCCCTGCGCCGTTTGGAAACGGACTGGATCGCCTCGGGGTTCACGCGCACGCGGGCTGACCTGATCAAGTCGCTTTGATGGCCGCGCTGATCGGCTTTGTTTTCTTCGGGCTTTTCTCGCCGGGACCGAACGTGATCCTGCTGACCGCCTCGGGCGCGCGCTTCGGCTTTCGCGCGACCCTGCCGCACCTTTTCGGTGTCGTGCTGGGCGTGGGAATCACCGCCTTTGCGACGGGCCTTGGTCTTGGCTGGCTGGTGCAAGCGGTGCCGGCGCTGCGGATCGTGCTGTCGCTTGTCGCGGCGGGCTGGATCCTGTGGATCGCCTGGGGGCTGTGGCGCGTGGGGCCTTTGCGCCAATGCGCGCACGAAAGGCCCATGCGCCTTGTCGAGGCGGTGTTTTTCCAATGGGTCAACCCCAAGGTCTGGGCCGTGGCCGTCGCCGCAACTGCCCATGTCCACATGCTTGGCCCATGGGCCAAGGCGACGGCGCTGGCACTGACATTCTCCGGCGTGAACCTCTTCGTGTGCCTGTTCTGGGCCTTCGCGGGCAGTCTCCTGTCAACCCTGATGCAGGACGACCGGGCTCGGATGGTCTTCATGCGGGTCATGGCTGTGGGGCTGGCGGTTTTCTCGGTGCTGGTGTTCCTGTAACGGGTTGGGCCAACCCTGATGGAGCGGCCCATGGTGACAGTGACCTCCCTGACCCTGCATGGCACCGGCCAATTGGCCGACGGTACTCTGGTTGACCGGGTCTTGCCGGGGGAGGAGGTCGAGGTGACCGAGGCTGGCCCGCGCGTGCTTTCGCCCTCGCCCGACCGGGTCACACCGCCCTGCCGTCATTTCCGCACCTGTGGCGGCTGCCAGGTGCAGCACGCGTCACAGGATTTCGTGGCCCGTTGGAAGGTCGGGATCGTCGAGAAGGCCCTGCAGGCGCGGGGCCTGCCCTTTCCCTTTCGCGCGCTGCACACGTCACCGGCCCAATCGCGGCGCCGAGCGGCCTTCAAGGCGCGACGCACGAAACGGGGGGCGATGATCGGCTTTCACGCGCGCGGGACGCATGTCCTGACGGATACACCCGACTGCCAGCTTGTCCGCCCCGCGATCACGGATGCGCGCGAGGGGCTGGCCGCGCTGACGCACCTGGCCGCATCGCGCAAATCCGAGATCACGCTTGTCGTGACCGAGACCCTGGCCGGTCTGGATGTGGGGGTCGAGACCGACCGCCCGCTCGATGGGGCGTTGCGCCTGAAGGTGACCGAGACCGCACGCGCCCACGGGTTTGCCCGGATTACCTGGAAAGATGAGGTCCTGGCCACCTTCGAGCCACCCGAACTGGCCATGGGACAGGCGCGCGTCGTGCCGCCGCCCGGCGCCTTTCTCCAGGCAACCCCCGAAGGCGAGACGGCGCTGTTGGGTGCGGTGCAAGAGGGGGTGCGGGGCACGAAACGCGTGGTCGACCTTTTCGCCGGCTGTGGGACATTCACGCTGCCGCTTGCATCAATGGTGAACGTCCACGCGGTGGAAGGGTCCGAGACGCTGGTGCAGGCGCTCGATCAGGGCTGGCGCAAAGCGCCCGGGCTGCATCAGGTCACGCACGAGCGGCGCGACCTGTTCCGCCGGCCGCTCGATGCCGCCGAGCTGGACAAGTTCGATGCCGCGGTCATCGACCCGCCCCGTGCCGGGGCCGAGGCCCAAACCGAGGCATTGGCCGAATCCGGGCTGTCACGCGTTGTCATGGTGTCCTGTAACCCGATCACTTTCGCGCGCGATGTCGCGCGGCTGGGTCAGGCCGGTTTCGAACCGGCGTGGGTGGATGTGGTGGACCAGTTCCGCTGGTCGACGCATGTCGAGATGGTGGCTCTGCTCACGCGGACGTGAGCAGAGCCACCCGAAATCGCTGGGCGGCGCAACGGGGACTTGGTATGTTGCCGCAAACAAGAAACGCAGCATCGGGCAGTCATGATAAACAGACGCGTCTTCCTTGCCGGGGCCAGCATGGCGGCCCTGTCGGCCTGTTCGTCGAAGTTCCGCAGCTACGACGGGCCGCCCGTCACACGCCTGGTCGTCTACAAGACGCGGCGCAGGCTTTACCTCCTGCACGAGGCGCAGGTCTTGCGCGCTTTCGATTTCGAGCTGGGCTTCGCCCCCGAAGGACACAAGCAGGTCGAGGGTGACGGTCGCACGCCCGAGGGTGCCTACCTGATCGACCGCAAGAACCCGAACAGCAGCTTTCACTTGTCGGTCGGCATTTCCTATCCGAACGCGGCGGACCGCGCCAAGGCGCTGGCGCTGGGCCAGTCTCCGGGAGGTGACATCTTCATCCACGGCACGCCCGGCCTGAACCGCGGCGATGAGGACTGGACCGCCGGCTGCATCGCCGTGACCAACCGCGAGATCGAGGACATCTACGCCATGGTCGAGGTGGGCACGCCGATCATGATCTACCCCTGAAGGTCGGGCACCGGGTTTGCCTCTGCCACGGGGCCGGTGCGGGTGCCGTCACCCAGAACCAGCGTCCACCAGATTTTGCCGTTCTTTTCCTGGAACCAGGCAAAGCCCATCTCGTTGGCCTCGCCATCCAGCAACACCGCGCGGGTGTCGGGCTTGTCCATCCAGGCCGCGAGCGTCTGGAGCTCGGTCTCGAAAGTCTCGGAAATCGTCTCGCCGCGCAGCTGGCCGGTGTATCCGACCCGGCGCAGCCGATCCAGCGGAGAGGACCCGTCAGATCCGAAGTGCCAGGGCCGGTTCTGCACCGCCATGTCACGTGAATGGGTCGCAGCAGCCGCATTGAGCCGCGCGTTCAGCGACAGGGGCGGCGCCCCGGCGGCCTCGCGTAGCGTGTTCAGACTGTCGAGCATGCGAAACTGGATCGCGCCCCTGTCGCCTTCCTCGATCCGGTAAACCTGCGGTAGCGGCAGCCCGTCGGGACCGATCCGGTCAGGATCGACGGGGGCACAGGCGGCCAAACCGGCCAGAAGCAGAAACAGAAGGGCGAAAAGGCGGTGCATCGGGGGCTCCTTGTCCGATTTCGCACCGCCATAGCCCGAGGCTCGTTGCGATTCAAACCCACATCGGCGTGAAGACGCCGCTCTGACAGTTGTTTGATTTGCGAGCGCGGCAAATGCGCCATATCTACATGGCCGAAGTCACAAGGTTGGAGAGACAGCATGTCAGGTTACGGATTTGGCAAATACAGCCGCCGCGGTTTCCTTGCGGGCTCTGCGGCCTTGGCCGGGACCGGGGCGCTTGCTCAGACCGCCAATACGACCGAGATGGAGGGTGATATTTCGCAGTCCATCCGGCGCAATGTTTCCAGCTTTCGCCAGCTCGACTGGCGGCCCTACTTCAGCAACCTGCGCAATGGGGCGGTCCTCGTTGATACACAAAGCCGCGCTTTGCATTTCTGGTCCGAGGACGAGAGCCTTTACAAGCTCTATCCGACCAGCGTGCCTCTGACCGAGGACCTGACACGGCGCGGTCGCACCGAGATCGTGCGCAAGGTCGAGGGGCCCAGCTGGCGCCCGACACCCGCCATGAAGGAACGCAACCCCGACTGGCCCGACTATATCGGGCCGGGTCCTGACAACCCTATGGGGACCCATGCGCTTCATCTGTCCTGGACTTATTACCGAATCCACGGAACCCATGACACGCGCAAGATCGGGCGTCAGTCGTCGAACGGATGCATCGGACTCTACAATGAGCACATCCAGGAGTTGTTCGGATATACCGAGGTCGGAACACAAGTGTTGCTGATTTGACGACATGACGCGCCGCGCGTGCAGAAACCTGCCGAGTCGCTTTGCTTTCTGGGAGAAATGCTGGTTTATCCATAATCATGAGGTAAGTCTTGGGTGCCCTGGGCGATTCCTCAACACCTTTGCCTTGGGCAAGAACTGGAGAATGAACATGAAAAAGATCGCACTCGCCGCTGTTTTCGCCGGCGCCGCTTCGACCGCCTTTGCCGGCGGCATGGATGAGCCCGTGATGGAGATGGAACCCGTCGTTGTCGTCGAAGAGACCACCGGTGGCTCCTCCTCCAACCTGATCATCCCGATCATCCTGATCGCCCTGATCGCGGCTGCAGCCTCCTCCAACTAAGACGCGGCCGGCAGACGATGAACAACGGGAAACGCCGCTGGAATTCCAGCGGCGTTTCTTGATTCAAGGCCCGGTTTCGAACATGCGTCGCCGGGGCAAGATGTTCAGGCGAGGTCCAACCAGCCGCGCAGTTCGCGTTCGACCACGCCGGCCAACGCATCCATATGGGTGTCGTCGGCATTCAGGCAGGGGATGTAGGTAAAATCCTCGCCGCCAGCCTCCTCGAAGCTTTCCTTGATCTCTTCGTTGATCTCTTCCAGCGTCTCGATGCAGTCGGCGGAAAAGGCGGGCGCGATCACGGCGATCTTCTTCTTGCCATCTTCGCTGGCCAGCCGCGCGACCTCTTCGACCGTATAGGGCCGTAGCCATTCCTCGGGGCCGAAGACCGACTGGAAGGTGGTCGTGATCTGCGTGTCCTCCCAGCCCAGCCGCTCCTTGAGCAGGCGCGTCGTCTTCTGGCACTGGCAATGATAGGGGTCGCCTTCAGTCAGGTAACGCTGCGGCATTCCGTGATAGGAACACACCAGGATCTCGGGCCTGTCTTCCTTGTCCGCGTAGGCCCGTTCGACCGACTGTGCCAGTGCCTCTATATAGGCGGGTTCGTCGAAATACGGCGGCACGACGCGGGCGATGGGCTGCCATTTCTCGTCCATCAGGGCGCGGAAGAACTGGTCGTTCGCCGTTGCCGAGGTGGCGCCCGCGTAATGCGGGTAGAGCGGGAAGAAAAGAATCCGGGTGCAGCCTGCCTCGACCATCTCGCGGACCTTGGACCTGGTCGAGGGATTGCCGTAGCGCATGCAGAAATCGACCATTACATCATCGCCGAAGCGCGTCTTCATGCGGGCCGCCATGGCGGTCGTCTGGTCCTTGGTGATGGTCAGCAGCGGGCTTTCCCCGGCTTCTTCGTTCCAGATCGACTTGTATGCCGCGCCACTGGAAAAGGGGCGTTTGCTCAGGATTATCAATTGCAGCAAGGGCTGCCAGAGCCATGCCGAGTAATCCACCACGCGCTTGTCCGACAGGAATTCGCCCAGGTACCGGCGCATGGGCCAGTAGCTGTAGTGATCCGGCGTACCCAGATTGGCCAGGAGAACCCCCACCTTGGCGGGTTTGATCTTGGGGTGGTCCGCCGGTGCATGGGCGGGGCGTGTGGCCTCGGTCTGGGTCATGGGTGTCGGTGTCCTGGAATTGTTTGTTGTTGGGATAGCGCGTCGGGGCCGAGGGTCAATCACCTGCGTCCTTGAGCGGCACTTCCTGTGCGCCGAGCGCATCGGCCAGCCTGTGCGAGGCCGACCCGGGCCGCAGGGGTTTCTGCTGGTCGGCGCTGGGCGCCCAGCCCGTGAGTGTGACGATCTCGAAGGTGGCGGGCAGACGCCCGTCGGGGTCGGCGAAGGCCTCTTGATAGATGTCTTGAAGCCGCGGCACGATGTCGCGTCGCAGGGGCGCCCGGTTGCGGGCTTGCATCGCGTTCGTTTCGCCCATGCCGCGCAAATCGCGCACCAAGTGCAGTACGTCGCGATAGCTGCATCGCAGGGGCAGGGTGTCGGCCACGGGCAGGGCCAGGCCCGCCCTTTGCAGAAGACTGCCTAGATCACGAACCTCACCCATGGGCAGCACCCGCGGGGACAGGCCGCCGGTGATCTGTGATTCGGCCTCTGCCAGCGCCGTGCGCAACTCGTGCAGGGTCTGCCCGCCGAACAGCGTCACCAGCAGCAGGCCGTCCGGCGCCAGCGCGCGGCGGCACTGGACAAGCTGGCCCACCGGATCGTCCGCCCAGTGCAGGCAGAGGGCATGAACGACAAGGTCATGGTCGCCCTCGGCAAGGTCCAGAACGTCGGTGTCGGCAACGATCCGGGCCCCGGGCAGGCGATCCTGCCACGTTTCGGGCCATGGGGTGATGACGGCAGGGGCCGTAAACCTCCTGTTAACCAAGGCGAGCCTTTCTTGAACCTCGTCAGCGGCGGCCTCTTGCAGGAATTGCACCGGGCCGATGCGGGCGGCGCGGCGGCGCATCCGGTCCAGGGTCTCTTGGTCGGTCAGGCAGGGCGGTTGTGACATAAAGGGCGATTTAGATGATTGGAGCGGCAATTCAAAGCCTGGTGGATGCGGTCTATCCGCCGCAGTGCGCCATGTGCGACGCCCGCACGGCGGCCGAGTTCTCTCTCTGCGGGGCTTGTTGGCGCGACACACCGTTCATCGAGGGGTTGACCTGCGATGCCTGCGGTTGCCCGCTGCCGGGCCAGCCCGGCACCCCCGGTGAGAGTGATGCGCTCTGCGACGATTGCCTGCGCGTGGCACGGCCCTGGATGAGGGGGCGCGCGGCCTTTGCCTATCGCGACATGGGGCGGCGGATGGTGCTGGGGTTGAAGCATGGCGACAGGCTCGAACTGGCCCGGGTCGCGGCGCCATGGCTGCTGCGGGCAGGCCGTCCAATCTGGTCCGAACGGCCGGTGCTGGTGCCGGTGCCGCTGCATTGGCGCAGGCTGGCGCGCCGGAAGTACAACCAGGCCGCCGTGCTGGCACAGCGCCTGTCCGAGCTAGCGTCGGCCGATTACATGCCCGACGTGCTGGTGCGCCGCAGGTTCACCGCGCCGCTGGACGGTCACGACCGTGACGCCCGGTTTCGCAGCCTGGATGAGGCCATCGTGCCGCATGCCAGCCGGGGGGCGCAATTGCAGGGGCGGCAGGTGATCCTGCTCGACGATGTCATGACCAGCGGCGCTACCTTCGCGGCCGCGACCGAGGCTTGCCTTGCGGCCGGTGCAACCGAGGTCTGCGTGCTGGCTCTGGCCCGCGTGACCAAAGATGCTTAGATTGACGCGGAACCGATCGAGGGCCTGTCATGAAACCAGTCGAAATCTACACTTCGCCGTTCTGCGGCTTCTGCCACGCTGCCAAGCGGCTGCTGAATTCCAAGGGAGTGACCTTTTCCGAGGTCGATATCTCTCGCGAGCCCGAGCGTCGGGCCGAAATGGTCCAGCGCGCAGATGGTGGTCGCACGGTGCCGCAGATCTTCGTGGGCGAAGATCATGTCGGCGGCTGTGACGAGCTTTACGCGCTGGAACGCGCGGGCAGGCTCGACAGTTTGTTGGCGGCGTGAAAGCCGCGCTCCTTCAGCTTTGTTCCAGCGACGATCCCGCTGAAAACCTGCGCGTCGTTTCTGAGCTGATGGACAGGGCGGCGAAGCAGGGGGCGGACATCGTTCTGACACCCGAGGTCACGAACTGCGTAAGCCTGGATCGCGAGCACCAGCAAAGCGTGCTGCGTGCCGAGGATCAGGATCCGGTCCTGGCCGCGCTGCGCGACAGGGCGCGGGATCTCGGGATCTGGCTGTCGATCGGATCGCTCGCGCTGACAGGCGGCGACGGGGGTCGTTTTGTCAACCGGTCCGTCCTGGTCTCGCCCTCGGGCGAGATCACAGCGCGCTACGACAAGATCCACATGTTCGACGTGCAGGTGTCCGAAGCCGAGACCTACCGCGAATCCGACGGCTACGCGCCAGGGGACCGGGCGGTTCTGGCGCCAACGCCGCTGGGATGCTTTGGCCTGACCATTTGCTACGACTTGCGTTTCGCACACCTCTACCGCCGTCTGGCGCAGGCCGGGGCACAGGTGCTGTTGGTGCCCTCGGCCTTTTCCCCGGGCACGGGGCCTGCGCATTGGAAGCCGCTTCTGCGGGCCCGCGCCATCGAGACGGGATGCTATGTCATCGCCGCCGCCCAGAGCGGTACGCACGCGGCCCGTGCCGGGCGCCAGCGCCGCACCCATGGCCATAGCATGGTCATATCGCCCTGGGGCGAGGTTCTCCTGGACGCGGGCACTGAAACGGGCATCTACACCATTGATATTGAACTGGAACAAGTGGCGGATACCCGTCGGCGCCTGCCCGCGATCCACAGCGACAGGACGTTCCGGGGACCATGAGCACCCAGACAGACAGCCTTGCCGTTGCCTTGTTCAGCGAGATCCTCACCGTGGATCAGCTGGCGCGAAACAACGTGGCCAAGGCCCTGCCGCGGGGAATGGAGCTCAGCCATTTCTCGGTGCTCAACCACCTTGCGCGCAGCCAGACCGAGAAATCTCCGGCGCAACTGGCGCGCACCTTTCACCTGACCCGGGGGGCCATGACGAACACGCTGCGCAAGCTCGAGGTCTCGGGCTATGTCCATATCCGGCCCGACTGGGACGATGCGCGGCGCAAAATGGTCACGATCAGCCCGGCCGGCCGCAAGGCGCGGGATGCCGCGCTGGCCGCGATTGCTCCCATCATCGCCGAGGCGGTGGATCAGATAGGACCGGAGCAGGTCCGCGCCATCCTTCCCGTTCTGCGCGCCCTTCGCGTCAACCTCTCGGCGGACGAATGACGCGGCCTCAGGGCCGGCGAAGCGCGGCGGTGACGTAGTTCACCGACAGGTCTCGTTCCGAGATCGACCATGACCAGAGCACCGGGTTGAAGCTGAAACCCTTGCGATCGACCGGGTCCAGCCCGGCCTGTCGCAGCATCGTGAACAGTTCGTCGGGCGTGATGAACTTCTTCCATTCATGTGTGCCCTTGGGCAGCCAGCGCATGACGTATTCCGCGCCCACGATGGCCATCGCGAAACTTTTCGGATTGCGGTTGATGGTCGAACAGATGTGCAGGCCGTTCGGGTTCAGCAGGTCATGGCAGGCAGTCAGATAGGCCCGCGGGTCGGACACGTGTTCGACGACTTCCATGTTCAGGACCACGTCGAAGGTCTCGCCCTGCGCGGCCAGTGCCTCGGCTGTCGTGTGGCGATAGTCGATGACCAGCCCCGATTGTTCCGCATGGACCTGTGCCACGGGGATGTTGCCGGCCGCCGCATCCGCCCCCACGACGGTCGCCCCCAGTCGCGCCATGGGTTCGCACAACAGCCCGCCGCCACATCCGATATCCAGCAGGCGCAGCCCTTCGAAAGGACTTTCACCCGACAGGTCGCGGCCGAACTCGGCGGCGATCTGGCGGGTGATATAGTCCAGCCGCGTGGGATTGAGCATGTGCAGGGGCTTGAACTTTCCCTCTGTATCCCACCATTCGGCGGCCATGGCCTCGAACTTGGCGACTTCGCCCTCGTCGATGGTGCTGGGTCCGGTTTGCATCGCTCTCTCCAAAATGGCATCTCATATCCGGTCGCGACAACGACCCCGCATTTTCATATAGGATGTACATGGACAAGGTCCCGGGACAAAGGCGCGCGGTCGCCCACCTCTATCCGCAGGTCGAGCCGTTCGACCAGCGAATGATCGACGTGGGTGATGGCCACAGCCTATATGTCGAACAGTGCGGCAATCCCGAGGGGCTGCCGGTGGTTGTTCTGCACGGCGGACCGGGAGGTGGGTGCAGCCCTGCGATGCGGCGCTATTTCGATCCAGCGGTCTATCGGGTGGTCCTGTTCGATCAGCGCGGTTGCGGCCGCTCGCGACCCCATGCAAGCGTCGAGGCGAACACGACCTGGCACCTGGTGCGCGACATCGAGCATATCCGGCAGACGCTTGGAATCGATAGCTGGATCGCTTTCGGGGGCAGCTGGGGGGCGACGCTGGCGTTGGTCTATGCCCAACAACATCCCGACCGGGTGCGCGAACTGGTGCTGCGCGGGGTGTTCCTGGCCACGCAGCCCGAACTTGACTGGTTCTACGAGGGCGGTGCGGGCCGCTTCTGGCCCGAGCTTTGGGACCGATTCACCGCGCTTGTGCCCCAGGACGAGCGCGACGGTATGATCGCCGCCTATCACCGGCGCCTGTTCGCCGACGACCACGCACTTCAGGCGCGTTACGCCCGCGCCTGGGCCGGCTGGGAAAACGCGCTGGCCTCGATCGACAGCAACGGGGCCGGAATGGACGGCGCGGGCGATTACGCCAGGGCCTTTGCGCGGCTGGAATGCCACTATTTCCACAACGGTGCCTTCCTCGAGGCCGATACCGCGATCCTGGCCCGTATGAACCGGATCGCCCATATCCCCGGCGTGATCGTCCAGGGGCGGTTCGACATGATCTGCCCGCCCGCTGCGGCGCATCGCCTGTCGCAGGCCTGGCCCGCGGGGCGGTTGGTCATGGTGCCCAAGGCCGGGCATGCGCTGTCCGAACCGGGCATCAGTGCCGAACTGGTGCGCGCCATGGATCGGATCGCGGCGCGCCGCTGATCGCGGCCGCCTTCGTGATTCGCCCGATTTGACCGGGCCCTGTGGATTGTCATCGAATGGCCCAGATTGGGTCCGCTGGGGGCCCAACTCTGTGGTTAGCTGGTCCGTGGGGATGTTTCGAGGCTCGGGTAATCATGATTCTGTCAAATGCGACCACGCGCCAGGCCCGCTCTGCCAAGCGGGCCGTTCTGGTTTTTCTGCTCCTTTGTCTGCCGGTCTCGCTGACTGCTGGAATCGGCGGCGGTGGCGGCGACGAGAACAGCGCCCCCCGGCTGACCGTTTCTGGCGGGCCAGAACAGGCCCACGTCACCTCGCGCGCGATCGCCCGTGTTGCCGGCGAGAGCACACCGTCTCGTTTGCGGGCCTATCGCGCGGCCGTCGAACGCATGGATCGGCTGACCCGTTTGCATGCGCGGGCCGGACGGAGCCTGGCGCGGTTGGACTCAATGTCAGACCCGGAGCGGCGAAGCGCATATCCTGGCGGCGGCTATGACGCGGCGCTGGCTGCGGCAAGGGCAACCCATGCCGACCTTGCGCGCCAATTGGAACAGGCCGAGACCACCCGCCGGGCCAGTCTGCACGGTCTGACGGGCGGCCGCCTGCTGCCCCCCGGGGACCTGGCCGCGCTGCACCGGATGCTGGGCCTGTAACACGACCCTTGCGTCGGCCAGGCTTTGTCCCTATATCCCTCGCGAAAGCGGCGCTTCGGCTTCCACCCCCGAGGTTCCACCGTAAAGATCGAACGGGCCGCGCGCCCGTTTTTTTGTGCCTGCAAGGCCGTGCCTGGATACCATGTCTGACCTGATTGCCCGCTCGGCGATGGATCGCCGTCTCAACGAGATCATTACCCCCACCGTCGAAGACATGGGCTTCGAGGTGGTGCGCGTGCGCCTGATGACCGGCAAGGAAAACACATTGCAGGTCATGGCACAGAGACCCGATGGCAGCATCGAGGTTGATGACTGCGCGCGGATCAGCACCGCCATCAGCGCGGTCCTGGATGTCGAGGACCCGATCCTGGAAACTTACACGCTCGAGGTTTCCAGTCCGGGCATCGACCGCCCGCTCACCCGGCTCAAGGATTTCGACCGTTGGTCCGGGTATGTCGCGAAGATCGAGACCGAGCAGCTGATAGATGGGCGCCGCCGATTCAAGGGCACGCTTCAAGGCACCGAGGGCGGCGAGGTTCTGATCGAGATCGAGGAACACGGTGATCCGCTGACTATCGGTCTGCAATTCGACTGGCTGAGTGATGCCAAGCTGGTGCTGACCGAAGACCTGATCCGCGACGTGCTCAAGGGCCGCAAGGATGCTGGCCAGATCGACGAGACACAATTTGACGAAGTGGAGACCGTGCTGGACGGTCCTGATGAGGAGAAAGACTGATGGCGATTACCTCTGCCAACCAGCTTGAGTTGCTGCAAACCGCCGAGGCGGTGGCGCGCGAGAAGATGATCGACCCGGCCCTGGTGATCGAGGCCATGGAAGAGTCGCTCGCCCGGGCGGCAAAGTCCCGCTACGGCGCCGAGATGGACATTCGCGTCAGTATCGACCGCAAGACCGGCCGCGCCGAATTCACCCGCGTGCGCACCGTGGTCGAGGATGAGGAACTTGAGAACTATCAGGCCGAGATGACCGTCGATCAGGCCAAGCAGTATCTCGAAAGCCCCCAGATCGGCGACACCTACGTCGAGGAGGTCCCGCCGGTCGAGATGGGCCGCATCGCCGCGCAATCGGCCAAGCAGGTTATCCTGCAAAAGGTCCGCGAGGCCGAGCGCGAAAAGCAATACGAGGAATTCAAGGATCGGGTCGGTCAAATCCTCAATGTTCAAGTCAAGCGCGAGGAATATGGCAACGTCATCGTCGACCTGAACCAGGGCGAAGGTGTCTTGCGGCGCAATGAAAAGATCGGCCGTGAAAGCTATCGTCCGAATGACCGGGTCCGAGTGTACATCAAGGACGTCCGCCGCGAACAGCGCGGCCCGCAGATCTTCCTGTCGCGCACCGCGCCGGAATTCATGGCCGAGCTGTTCAAGATGGAAGTGCCCGAGATCTACGAGGGCATAATCGAGATCAAGTCGGTGGCCCGTGACCCGGGCAGCCGCGCCAAGATCGCAGTGATTTCCTATGACGGGTCCATAGACCCGGTCGGTGCCTGTGTCGGTATGCGCGGCAGCCGCGTGCAGGCCGTCGTGAACGAGCTTCAGGGCGAAAAGATCGACATCATCCCTTGGAACGAGGACATGCCGACTTTCCTGGTCAACGCGCTGCAACCGGCCGAGGTCTCGAAGGTCGTTTTTGACGAGGATGCCGAGCGCATCGAGGTCGTCGTCCCCGAGGACCAGTTGAGCCTGGCCATCGGGCGGCGCGGTCAGAACGTCCGCCTGGCCAGCCAGCTGACCGGGCTCGACATCGACATCATGACCGAGGAAGAGGAATCCAAGCGCCGCCAAGCCGAGTTCGAGGAACGCACAAAGCTGTTCATGGACACGCTGGACCTGGACGAGTTCTTTGCCCAGCTCCTGGTGTCCGAAGGGTTCACCAACCTCGAGGAAGTGGCTTACGTCGAACTGGACGAGCTTCTGGTCATCGACGGTGTCGATCAGGATACCGCGAACGAGCTTCAGGCCCGCGCGCGCGAGTACCTGGAGGAACAGAACGCCAAGGCCATGGCCCGCGCCCGCGAACTGGGCGTCGAGGACAGCCTGGTTGAATTCGAGGGGCTCAGCCCCCAGATGATCCTTGCGCTGGCCGAGGACGGCGTGAAGTCGCTGGAAGACTTCGCGACCTGTGCCGACTGGGAACTGGCCGGGGGCTGGACAACGGTCGACGGTGAACGCACCAAGGACGACGGTGTGCTGGAACCCTTCGATGTCAGCCTGGAAGAAGCGCAGAACATGATTATGACCGCGCGCGTCATGTTGGGTTGGGTCGATCCGGCCGATCTGGAGCAGGCGGCCGAGGAAGACGCTTTGTCCGAAGAGGAGCAGGAGGCCTGATCGCGGGCCTTCTGGGTGTCTATGGGTCGCGGAGGTCGCGCCAAGGAACGGGATGGGCCCGAACGCCGGTGCATCGTCACCGGTGAAACGGCTCCCAAGTCCGGGCTGATCCGGTTCGTTGTCGGGCCGGACGGGGGCATCGTGCCCGACATCCTGGGCAAGCTGCCCGGGCGCGGCATTTATGTCACCGCGGATCGCGCGGTGATCGAGGCGGTAAAGCCTGCCCAGTTCGCACGCGCGGCCAAGGGCAAGGTTACGCTGCCCGCCGGTTTGGCCGACGAGATCGAGCGCCAGCTGGTCCGTCGCGTGGTCGAGGCGATCTCGCTCGCGCGCAAGGCGGGGCTGGCTGTCTGTGGCTTCGAGAAGGTCAAGGGCTGGCTCGCGGGTGGGGCAACCGTACGCGCGTTGCTGCAGGCCTCGGATGGATCGGTGCGCGGAAAGGGCAAGCTCTGGACACCGACCGGGGCACGATATTTCGACTGCCTTACGTCAACCGAATTGGGTTTGGCATTCGGGCGTCAATCTGTGATACACGGTGCGCTTGCCTCTGGTGGACTCGGCGACCGTGTTGTAGAGGAAGCCGCAAGACTGAAAGGTTTGCGGACAAAAGTCGGTGGCGAGGGCGCCGCCGGAAAGGATACAGAAGCCAAATGAGCGATAGTGACGGCAAGAAACCCCTTGGTCTTCGTGGCGGCCCGCGTTCGGGCAACGTGAAGCAGAGCTTCAGCCATGGCCGGACCAAGAATGTCGTGGTCGAAACGAAGCGCAAGCGCGTTGTCGCGCCCAAGCCCGGTGCCGCCGGCGGCAAGACCGGAGGCGCTGGTGGAGCATCGGGCCCGACCGGCGGGGATCCGTCAAAGCGCCCGGCCGGAATCTCGGATGCCGAGATGGAGCGCCGGATGAAGGCACTCGCCGCCGCCAAGGCGCGCGAGGCCGAGGACGTCAAGAAGCGCGAGGAAGACGAGAAGGCCCGCGCCGCCGACCGTGAGCGTCGCCGCGCCGAGATCGAGGCGAAGGAGCGTGAAGAGCGGGAGCGCGAAGAAGCGCTCAAGGCCAAGCAGGAAGAGGAAGAGCGCAAGAAGCTCGAAGAGGCCGAGGCCGCCAAGAAGGCTGCCGCGCCCGCCGAACCTGTCCAGCCCCCTGCGCCCGAGCAACAGCCCCGCGGCGGTGGCCGTTCGGCTCCCGGTCCGCGCAAGGACAAGGAGCGCGACAACAAACAGCCCAAGGGCAAGGGTGGCCGCGACGAGGGCCGCCGCTCGGGCAAGCTGACGCTGAACCAGGCGCTGCGAGGCGGCGAGGGCGGACGCCAGAAATCCATGGCCGCGATGAAGCGCAAGCAAGAGCGTGCGCGGCAGAAGGCGATGGGTGGCCAGGTCGACCGCGAAAAGGTCATCCGCGACGTTCAGCTGCCCGAGGCCATCGTTGTGAGCGAACTGGCCAACCGCATGGCGGAACGGGTGGCCGATGTCGTCAAGGCGCTGATGCAGAACGGCATCATGGCGACCCAGACCCAGGCAATCGACGCCGATACCGCCGAACTCATCATCGAGGAATTCGGGCACCGTGTCGTGCGGGTTTCGGATGCGGATGTGGAACAGGTCATCGACACGATCGACGACAAGGAAGAGGACATGCAGTCGCGCCCGCCGGTCATTACCGTGATGGGCCACGTCGACCACGGCAAGACCTCGGTGCTTGATGCGATCCGCAACGCCCGTGTTACCGCGGGCGAAGCCGGGGGCATTACGCAGCATATCGGCGCCTACCAGGTGCAGACCGAGTCCGGCAGCGTGCTGACCTTTCTTGACACGCCCGGCCACGCCGCCTTTACCTCGATGCGGGCCCGCGGTGCGGATGTGACGGATATCGTGGTGCTGGTCGTGGCCGCCGACGACGCGGTCATGCCGCAGACCATCGAGGCGATCAACCATGCGAAGGCGGCCAAGGTGCCGATGATCGTCGCCATCAACAAGTGCGACAAGCCGGACGCAAGCCCCGACAAGGTGCGCACCGATCTGCTCCAGCACGAGGTCATCGTCGAGGGGCTGTCCGGTGACGTTCAGGATGTCGAGGTCTCGGCGATCAATGGGCAGGGTCTGGACGAACTGCTCGAGGCCATTGCGCTGCAGTCCGAGATCCTCGAGCTCAAGGCCAATCCCGACCGCGCCGCCCAGGGCGCCGTGATCGAGGCCCAGTTGGACGTGGGCCGCGGCCCTGTCGCGACGGTTCTGATCCAGAAAGGGACCCTGCACCAGGGCGACATCTTCGTTGTCGGGGAACAGTGGGGTAAGGTCCGCGCCATGGAGAACGACCAGGGCAAGCGTGTGAAGGAGGCTGGCCCCTCGGTCCCCGTCGAGGTGCTGGGCTTGAACGGCACGCCCGAGGCCGGCGACGTGCTCAACGTCGTCGAGACCGAGGCCCAGGCCCGCGAGATTGCCGAATACCGCCAGGAGGCCGCCAAGGACAAGCGTGCCGCCGCCGGTGCGGCGACCACGCTGGACCAGTTGCTGGCCAAGGCCAAGGCGGACGAGAACGTCAAGGAATTGCCCATCCTGGTCAAGGCCGACGTGCAGGGCTCGGCCGAGGCGATCATCCAGGCAATGGAAAAGATCGGCAACGACGAGGTCCGAGTGCGGGTTCTGCACTCGGGCGTCGGCGCCATCACCGAGACTGACATCGGCTTGGCCGAAGCGTCGGGCGCGCCGGTGATCGGCTTCAACGTCCGGGCCAATGCGCCAGCGCGGAATTCGGCCAACCAGAAGGGTGTCGAGATTCGCTATTACTCGGTCATCTACGACCTGGTTGACGATGTGAAGGCGGCGGCCTCGGGCCTGCTGTCGGCCGAGGTGCGCGAGAACTTCATCGGCTATGCCGAGATCCGCGAGGTCTTCAAGGTTTCGGGTGTCGGCAAGGTCGCAGGCTGCCTGGTCACCGAAGGCATCGCCCGTCGGTCCGCCGGTGTGCGCCTGCTGCGCGATGACGTTGTGATCCACGAGGGCACGCTGAAGACGCTCAAGCGCTTCAAGGACGAGGTGGCCGAAGTCATCTCGGGCCAGGAATGCGGCATGGCCTTCGAGAACTACGAGGATATCCGCCAAGGCGATGTCATCGAGATCTTCGAACGCGAAGAGGTTGAGCGCAGCCTTTGACGCCCCGCGAAATAGACACGTGCAAAGGGCGCCCGACGAGGGCGCCCTTTTGCATTGTGCAGGTTATCGGGTCAGAGCCAGTCCCGCAGGATGGGGATCAGGGGGATATCTGCGGGCGGCATCGGGTAATCGCGCAACTCAGACGTACGCACCCACTTCAGCCGCTGGCCTTCCTTGCCCTGCGGTGCCCCGTCCCATTTGCGGCAGGCGAAGAGAGGCATGAGCAGGTGAAAGTTGTCGTAGCTATGACTGGCGAAGGTCAGGGGCGCCAAGCAGGAGGACCAGGTGTCGATTCCGAGCTCTTCCTGCAATTCGCGGATCAGCGCGATTTCGGGTGTCTCTCCGGGATCGACTTTTCCGCCGGGGAATTCCCACATCCCCGCCATGTGCTTGCCCTCGGGCCGTTGTGTCAGAAGGACGCGCCCGTCAATATCGACCAGTGCGACGGCACTTACCAGAACCGTCTTCACGACCTGTAATCCGCGTTGATCGAGATGTACCCGTGGGTCAGGTCGCAGGTCCAGACCGTGGCCATGCCCCCGGCCAGTCCGAGGTCCACCGCGATCCGTATTTCGTCATTCTGCATGTAGGCGGCGCCGGCCCCTTCGGTATAGCTGCCGGCGACCCAGCCCTTTTCCGCCACGAGAATATCGCCAAGGCGGATCGTGATCCGATCGCGATCCGCGCGGGCACCGCTCTTGCCAATGGCCATGACAATACGGCCCCAGTTGGGATCTTCTCCGGCGACGGCGGTCTTGACCAGCGGGGAATTGGCGATGGACAGGCCAATCTGCCTCGCGTCGCCGTCCGTGGCGGCGCCGCTGACCTGCACCTCGACGAACTTGCTTGCCCCCTCGCCGTCGCGCACGACCTGCTGGGCCAGGTTCAGCATCACGTCATGCAACGCCTTGGTGAACCCGGTGCTTTCGGTGACATCCACCCCCGAGGCGCCGGTGGCCGCACAAAGCAGCGTGTCCGAAGTCGAGGTGTCGCTGTCCACGGTGATGCAGTTGAAGGTCTGGTCCGTCAGGGTGCGCAGCAGGGTCTGCAAATCATCCCGCCCGATGCGGGCATCGGTGAAGATATAGACCAGCATGGTGCCCATGTCCGGGGCCACCATCCCTGATCCCTTGGCGATTCCGGCGATGCGCACCCGCTGGCCGCCGATCTCGACCTCTGCCATGGCGCCCTTGGCAAAGGTGTCGGTGGTCATGATGGCGCGCGCAGCCCCCTCTATCCCCCCGGGGGCGAGGCCGCCGGAGAGGCTGGACAGGCTGGCGAGGATACGATCATGGGGCAGAACCTCGCCGATCACTCCGGTTGAGGCGGTAAAGACACGTGCCGGGTCCAGGTTCAGCGTTTCGGCCACCCCTTCGCACAACGCGGCAACCGATACCGCGCCCGCGGCCCCGGTAAAGGCATTGGCGTTGCCCGAATTCACGAGGATGGCGGCGCGGCCCGTGCCCGCCCCCCCGATCTTGGCCTCGCAATCGAGCACCGGCGCGGCCCGGGTCGCGCTGCGCGTGAAAACGCCGGCGATGGTCGTCCCCTCGGCAAGTTCGGCCAGCATCACATCCGGCCGGTCTGAGTAGCGCACGCCGACAGCCGCGCTGGCGAACCGCACGCCTTCGATGACCGGCAGGTCGGGAAAGCGCGCGGGCGCCAGTGGGGATTTCGCCATGGATCAGTCCTCGATCAGGCCCAGATCGTTGATCACGGCAGGATCGAAATCCCCGTCCGCCGCGCGATCGACCTCGGCACTCTCGCCCAGTTCATCGAGGCGGGCCTGAAGCGCGCTCTCTTGCAGTTGCGAGACGATTTCCTGGCGTATCTCGTCAAGGGCTGGGGCCGCCTGCATGCGGGTGTCGTTCAGCTTGACGATGTGCCAGCCGAACTGCGTCTGCACCGGCTCGGAGACATCGCCAGTCTCCATGGTGGTCAGGGCTTCCTCGAAGGGGGCAACCATCATGCCCGGCCCGAACCAGCCCAGTTCGCCGCCGCTGGAACCGGAAGGCCCGGTAGACCGTTCCTGTGCCGTTTCGGCGAAATCGGCGCCACCTACGACCAGGTCCTTGATCTCGGCAGCCTCTTCCTGGGTCTCGACCAGAATGTGTGAGGCGTTCCACTCCATGGAGTCGCCCATTTCGGCCACGCGCGCTTCGTAGGCGGCCTGGACGGCCTCATCCGTCACGGCTTCGGCGTAGATATCCTCCAAGACTTCGCCCGCCCGCAGCGCGCGTTCCTCGTTGGCCAGCGCGATTTCCAGGCGGCTGGGCGTCTCTTCCAGCGTGTCGGCCAGAAGCTGCTGCTGCACCAGTTGGTCAAGGATGCCCGAAAAGAGCACCTCGTCGGGCAGCTGCTGGTACTGCTCGGGCAGTTGCTGACGCGTGATGATCATCTCGCCCAGGGTGATATCCGTCCCGTTGACCGTCGCGACCACCGTGTCGGCGGCGACGTTGCCCGAGGTCGTGCCCTGGTCCTGGGCCAGGGCCATGCCCGCGGGCAGCGCCAGTCCGGTCAGCAGGGTCGCGATCTTGAGGCTATCGTACATGAGGGTTCCGTCCTTTATCTGTCGCGTCGGCGCGCGGCGTTGACACCTGAATTGCGGCCCCTTACATCGCCTAGCAGGTCCCGAGGGGGGCCGGTCTTGGCCCCGAACTTAGGCGGCGTGCCGGTCTGGCACAACCAACCTCCTCATACTTTGACGCCATGAGGGCCTGGATCTGGCCGCGGAGACAAAATGCTCGGTTTCGGAACAATCGCGAAAAAGGTCTTTGGGACCGCCAATGACCGCAAGATCAAGGCGACACGCCCGATTGTCGAAAGGATCAACGCGCTCGAGCCCGAGTTCGAAAAGCTCAGCGACAGTGATCTGAAGGCCCGGACCGAGGCGCTGAGAAAGCGCGCCATGGATGATGAGAGCCTGGACAATCTTCTGCCAGAGGCCTTCGCCAATTGCCGAGAGGCCGCCAAGCGTGCCCTTGGCCTGCGCGCCTTCGACGTGCAGTTGATGGGCGGCATCTTCCTGCATCAGGGCAATATCTCGGAGATGAAGACAGGCGAGGGCAAGACCCTCGTTGCGACCTTCCCGGCCTACCTGAACGCGCTGACCGGCAAGGGCGTGCATATCGTCACCGTCAACGACTACCTGGCCCGTCGCGACTCCGAATGGATGAGCAAGGTTTACAATGCCCTGGGCCTGACATGCGGCGTGGTCTACCCGCAGCAGGACGAGGACGAGAAAAAGCAGGCCTACGATTGCGACATCACCTATGCCACAAACAACGAGCTGGGCTTTGACTATCTGCGCGACAACATGAAGTCCGAGCTCAAGGACATGAAGCAGCGCGGGCACAACTTCGCCATCGTGGACGAGGTCGACAGCATCCTGATCGACGAGGCGCGCACCCCGCTCATCATCTCGGGGCCGGCGCAGGACCGGTCCGATCTCTACGTGGCTATCGACAAGGTCATTCCGGACCTGAACGACGACCATTTCGAACTGGACGAGAAGACCCGCGGCGTCACCTATACCGACGATGGCAACGAGTTCCTTGAACAGCGCCTGCACGCAGCCGGGCTGCTGCCCGAGGGGCAATCGCTCTACGATCCCGAAAGCACCACGGTCGTCCACCACGTGAACCAGGGCCTGCGGGCGCACAAACTCTTCACGCGGGACAAGGATTATATCGTGCGCGACGGCCAGGTCGTGCTGATTGACGAGTTCACGGGGCGAATGATGCAGGGGCGACGCCTGTCCGAGGGGCTGCACCAGGCGATCGAGGCCAAGGAGGGCTGCGAGATCCAGCCCGAGAACGTGACCATGGCGAGCGTGACGTTCCAGAATTACTTTCGGCTTTACGACAAGCTTTCGGGCATGACCGGCACGGCCCTGACCGAGGCTGACGAGTTCATGGAGATCTATGGCCTCGGCGTGGTCGAGGTGCCGACAAACAAGCCCATTGCCCGAGCCGACGACGACGATGCGGTCTATCGCACGGCCAAGGAAAAGTTCGATGCCATCGTCGAGACCATCAAGGACGCCAATGCCAAGGGGCAGCCGATCCTCGTGGGCACGACCTCGATCGACAAGTCGGAGTATCTCAGCCAGTTGCTGACCGACGCAGGCGTCAAGCACAATGTGCTCAACGCCCGCCAGCACGAGCAAGAGGCGCAGATCATCGCCGATGCCGGGAAGCTCGGCGCCGTGACCATTGCCACGAACATGGCCGGCCGCGGGACCGACATCAAGCTGGGCGGCAACGTCGATTTTCAGATCATGCAGGCCATCGAAGCCGATCCCGAGGGTGATCCCGAGGCGGTTCGCGAACGCATCGAGGCCGCCCACGAGGCCGATGAAGAGGCGGTCAAGAAAGCCGGCGGCCTCTTCGTTCTTGCCACCGAGCGGCACGAGAGTCGCCGCATCGACAACCAGTTGCGCGGCCGGTCTGGCCGCCAGGGTGACCCCGGAAGGTCGGCCTTTTTCCTGTCGCTCGAGGATGACCTGATGCGCATCTTCGGCTCCGAACGACTGGAAAAGATGCTGTCTGGCCTCGGTATGAAAGAGGGGGAGGCGATCGTCCACCCTTGGGTGAACAAATCGCTGGAACGGGCGCAGGCCAAGGTCGAGGGGCGCAATTTCGACATCCGCAAGCAGCTGCTGAAATTCGATGATGTCATGAATGACCAGCGCAAGGTGATCTTCGGGCAGCGCCGCGAGATCATGGAAGCGCAGGATCTGTCAGAGATCGTCAGCGACATGCGCGAGCAGGTCATCGACGATCTGGTCGACGCTCACATGCCGCCCAAGACCTATGCCGACCAATGGGACACCGAGGGCCTCTATGCCGAGGTCATCGCAAAGCTCGGCATCGACGTGCCGGTCATGGAGTGGGCCGATGAGGAAGGCGCCGACAACGACGTGATTCGTGAACGCCTTGAAGAGGCGGCGGACAAGCACATGGTCGAGAAAGCCGAGGCCTTTGGCCAGGACACCATGCGCAATATCGAGAAGCAGATCCTTCTTCAGACCATCGACACCAAGTGGCGCGAGCATCTCGTGACGCTGGAACACCTGCGCTCGGTCGTTGGCTTCCGCGGCTATGCCCAGCGTGACCCGCTGAACGAATACAAGACCGAGTCCTTCCAGCTGTTTGAGGGGCTTCTGGACGGACTGCGCACCGATGTGACGCAGAAGCTGTCGCAGATCCGGCCCATGACCGAGGAAGAACAGAAGCAAATGATGGCTCAGCTGCAGGAGCAGCAGAAACAGCTTCAAGACGCGGCATCGCGTGAAAATACCAGCGGCGCTGCGGCTGGGGCGCCGGCCGCAGCGGCCGCCGCCGCCGCCACGCGCGAAGGTTTCGACGAGCATGACCCCGCCACCTGGGGCAATCCCGGTCGGAACGAAACCTGCCCCTGTGGATCGGGCAAGAAGTTCAAGCATTGCCACGGGCGCCTGGCCTGACGCCCAGCTTTGTGCCGGGGGCATAATACTGCCCCAATTCCGACGCCAAGACTCCCCGGTTGGGTCATCCTGAGGCCACCGGCAGACGCCAGTTTCCTTCCAGACCACATCGTGGGAAGGAGACTTGGGGATGATGTCCCGCGTCAAACAGATCGCCATGGCCGCCGGCACGTTCAGCGTTGCGTTGGGCATCGGCTTCGTCATGCAGAACGGCGACGCCTTGGCCAACCGTTTCGGCTTGGATGCGCCCGATGGCGCCACGGGCGCCGATGTTGCCGGTGTCAAGCAGGCCGAGGCGCCCGATCCGCAGCCTGCTGCCGGGCTCTCCGGTTTGGCCTTCGAGGCCTCCGCCCCCGCAGTTATGGACCTTGACGCGGTGGTGTCGCTGCCCGGGCCGACCCGGCCGCCAGAGACCCCGGCCGCCCCGGTTCACCTGGCAGCGGTCGAAACCGATATCGCCCCGCAACGACCCGGCACCGCTGACGCCGAGGCCCGCCCTCGTGGTGCGGAGTGCCAGGTCACGCTGGAGGGTACGCCAGACAAGGCAGCGACCGTCGACCTTCGGGTCACGGCGCCTTGTCATGCGGATGCCCCTTTCGTTCTGCACCACCAGGGCCTTCGGGTCAGCGCCATGACCGATGCACAGGGCAGGGCGTCACTTGATGTCCCCGCTCTTGCCCCGACAGGGGCTTTTGTCGTCGCCTTCCCCGATGGCTCAGGCGGGGTCGGTACTGTCACGGTGACCGATTTCGACCGGTTCGATCGAGCGATACTGCAATGGCGCGGTACCCCCGACCTGATGCTGAGCGCCTACGAGTTCGGCGCGGGCTTTGGTGAAGAGGGGCACATTTTTCGCGAGAACACCGCCGATACTGCGCGGGCACTGTCCGGTGAGGGCGGGTTCCTCATGCGGTTGGGGAATCCGGCGGCTGGCGAGGCGCCCCACATGGCCGAGGTCTATACCTTTCCCTCGGGCCAACATGACCGTGGCGATATCGCGCTGGTTGCCGAAGCCCGGATCACAGCCGAGAACTGTAACGCCGAGCTGGCCGCCCAGAGCATCCAGGTGCGCCCGGACGGCACGACCGAAGCATTGGACCTGAGCCTGAGAATGCCGGGCTGCGAGGCAGTGGGTGACTATCTCTACTTGCAAAACATGTTCGAGGACCTGAAACTCGCCGCGCGATGAAGGGGCGATGGGTGCGGGGCAATCGGGAACTACGGAAAGTCGCGGCGATTTTCGCCGCATTTTTCTGTCTGTTGGCCGTCCCGGTCGGGGCCGACCCGATCACCCTGCGCTCGGCCGATGGCGGCGTCGAGGTGACGGGGCGGGTGCTGGCGCATGACGGCGACGTGCTGACCCTTCAGACCGACGCGGGCCGAGTGTCGCTTCGGCTGGAGGGGCTCCTATGTGACGGAGCCGATTGCCCCGGCAAGACGGACCAACCAGTGCTGCGCGTCGCAGTGCAAGGACAGGCGGGGCAGCTTCTGATCCCCGCGCTCTTGGAGGCCTATCACCGCGATACCGGGACGCGGCTGGACCTCGACCTGCACGAGGCGACAGCCGATGATGTGCTCGACGGCTTTCCGGCGCGGCCCTTTGACCTTTTCTTGTCCCCGCACCCGCTGTCGGTGCGTGAACTGGACCGTGCCCGCAAGACGGGGCTGGGCGATCTGGCCAGCACCCGGCAAGGGCGGGTCCTGGCCATGGACGCGCTTGTGCCAGTGGTCGCCGCCGGCCAGCGGCGGGACAGTATTCCTCTCGCGGCGCTGATGCGGCGACTGTCAGGGGCACCGGTTGCATGGACCGACAGCGATGCCGCCATGAACCTGCACCTCCTGGCGGCGACGGGCCCTGACCTGTCCTGGCTCTTGCCCGAGGCGGCAAGGGGCCGTGCCGAGCTTGGGATCACCTGGCATCGGGAAGCCGGTGCGCTGGTCGGGGCCCTGGCGGCTGATCCCGATGGACTGGGGCTGGTGCCCGCCTCGCTTGGAGGTCCCTGGAAACCGCTTGCCCTTTCGGGACCATGTGGATTGCGCGCGCGGGCCACGGGCCGCACGATCCGAACCGAGGATTATCCACTGACCTACCCGGTCTATCTCTACCTGCCACCCTGGCGCCCGCATCCCGGGATTGCCGCCTTCCTCGACTGGGTGCGCGGCGAGTCGGCGCAACTGGTTGTCCGCCGCGCCGGGTTGGTGGACCTGGCCGGTGTGCCCGTTCGGCTGGAGGCCCAGGGTCGTCGCCTGGCCAACGCGATCCGCATGGCTGGCGAGGACGTGCCATTGGGCGAGTTGCAGCGCCTGGTCACCGCGATGGACAGCCATACCCGCATTTCCAACACCTTCCGCTTTGCCCCCGGCTCGACCCGGCTGAACGCGCCGTCACGGTCGCATATCATGCTGCTGGCACAGGCGATCCGTGACGGACGTTACCACGGGCGTGACATCCTGCTGGTGGGCTTCAGCGACGGGCGTGGCCCGGCCGATGCCAACCGGGATCTTGCTGCGGCCAGGGCCGAGGCTGTGAAAGAGGACCTGATGCGGGCGCTGGGCGGGGATCTGCCGTTCAACGTCGGGCTGGCCACCGATGCCTTTGGCGAGGCCATGCCGCTGGCTTGCGACGATACGCCCATGGGGCAACGCGCCAACCGGAGGGTCGAGATGTGGGTGCGGGCGCGGCGCTGAGACCTAAAGCAGCCCCTGCGCGCGAAAGCTCAACTCGCGTGACCGGCCGATCACGAGATGATCGTGCAGGGCGATGCCAAGGGCGTTGGCTGCCTCGTGGATCTGACGGGTCATGTCGATATCGGCGTCCGAAGGGGTCGGGTCGCCCGAGGGATGGTTATGCACCAGGATCAGGGCCGAGGCGTTGAGTTCCAGCGCGCGCTTGACCACCTCGCGCGGGTAGACGGGCACGTGATCGACTGTGCCCTGACCCTGGGCCTCGTCCGCGATGAGGATGTTCTTGCGATCCAGGAAAAGGATTCGGAACTGCTCGGTATCGCGATGGGCCATGACCGTGTGGCAGTAGTCCAGAACGGCATCCCAACTGCTGATGACATGGCGCCGCAGCACCTTGGCGCGGGCCATGCGATGGGCCAGCGCTTCGATGATCTTGAGCTCGGTGGCCACGGCCGCTCCCACGCCCTCTATGGCCTCCAGGCGGGTGACGGGGGCCGATAGCACGCCGTTTACGTCTCCGAAGGTCTCGATCAGGCGCCGGGCCAGCGGCTTGACGTCCTGTCGGGGGATCGCGCGGAACAGGGCCAGTTCCAGAAGTTCGTAGTCTGGCATGGCCGTTGCGCCCCCGGTCCGGAACCGCTCACGCAGGCGCTTGCGGTGATCGGCCAGGTAAGAGGGCGGGCGCTTCCCCCGGCGGCGCGGCGCGTGGGCGACCGCCTGCCCCTCATGATTCTCGGTCAGAAGGTCCGGCTGCAGGCCGGGCAAGGGGGCTTCGGAAAAGGCGCGCGGGTCCGACATGGCACCAGACTTGCGCCGATTCCCTTTCCGAAGCGTTAACGCGGCTTAACCCTTCATCGACTCCCAGAAGTTCTTGACCGACTTGAAGAAGTTCGAGCTTTGCGGGTTGTTGTCCTCGGCCTGCTTCTCGAAGTCGCGAAGCAGCTCTTTCTGGCGCGCGGTCAGGTTCACCGGCGTCTCGACGGAAAGTTCGATGAACATGTCGCCCGATCCGCCGCCGCGCAAGCTGGGCATGCCCTTGGACCGCAGCCGCATCTGCCGGCCGGATTGACTGCCTGCCGGTATCTTCACGCGCGACCGGCCGCCGTCGATCGTGGGAACCTCGATGTCCCCACCCAGTGCCGCCGCGGTCATGGAAACGGGGACGCGGCAAAACAGGTGGTTGCCGTCACGCTCAAACAGGTCGTGCTCGATCACGTCGATGAAGACATAAAGATCGCCGGACGGGCCACCGCGCATCCCGGCTTCGCCTTCGCCCGCGTGGCGAATGCGCGTGCCGGTCTCGACACCCGGGGGCACGTTGACTGCAAGCTGCTTTTCCTTTTCGACGCGGCCGGCGCCGTGGCAGGTCTTGCAGGGGTTCTTGATGGTCTGGCCCATGCCGTTGCAGGTGGGGCAGGTCCGTTCGACGGTGAAAAAACCCTGTTGCGCGCGCACCTTGCCCATGCCCGAACAGGTTGGACATGTCACCGGCTCGCTGCCGCCCTCGGCGCCCGAGCCGTCGCAGCTGTCACATTGTACCGATGTTGGCACGGTGACGGTCTTCTGGGTGCCGGTATAGGCCTCTTCCAGGGTGACGCGCATGTTGTAGCGCAGATCGCTGCCGCGGGCCGCCCGCGAGCGTCCGCCGCCGGGGCCACGGCCCCCCATGAAATCTCCGAACAAATCGTCGAAAACATCCGAGAAGGCGCTGGCAAAGTCGCCTTGGCCCTGAAAGCCGCCGCCCGGGCGACCACCACCACCGCCGCCCATGCCCCCCTCGAAGGCGGCGTGGCCGAACCGGTCGTAGGCGGCCTTTTTCTCGGGATCCTTGAGAACCTCGTAGGCTTCGCCCGCCTCCTTGAACTGCTGCTCGGCTTCGGGGTTGTCGGTGTTCCGGTCCGGGTGCAGTTCCTTGGCCTTCTTGCGATAGGCCTTCTTGATGTCGTCGGAGCTGGCGCCCTTGGAGACCCCGAGAACCTCGTAATAGTCACGTTTGGACATTCGCGTTTCCCCCTATGGGTCGCAAAAGGCCGACCCGCCACTGGGTGCGGGCCAGCCTCGGCGCGTGGTTTCCCTCAGGCGCGCTTGTTGTCGTCGTCGAGGTCCTCGAAGTCGGCGTCCACGATGTCTTCGTCGGCGCCGCCCGTACCCTCTTCAGGGGCCTCGGGATCGGCATCGCCGGACTCTTCGGCCTGTGCCTTGTAGATCGCCTCACCCAACTTCATGGCCGCCTCGGTCACGTTCTGGATGCCGGAACGGATCTTCTCGGGGTCCTCGCCCTCCAGATCCTCCTTGAGCGCAGAGATCGCCAGTTCGATAGCCTCGACAGTGGTCGGGTCGACCTTGTCGCCGTGGTCTTCCATCGACTTTTCGGTCGAATGGATAAGGCTTTCAGCTTGGTTGCGGGCCTCGACAAGGTCCTTGCGCTGCTTGTCGGCCTCGGCGTTCTCCTCGGCGTCCTTGACCATCTGTTCGATGTCATCCTCGGACAGGCCGCCCGAGGCCTGGATCGTGATCTTCTGATCCTTGCCGGTGCCCTTGTCCTTGGCCGAGACATTGACCACGCCGTTGGCGTCGATGTCGAAGGTGACCTCGATCTGTGGCATCCCGCGCGGCGCCGGCGGGATATCCTCGAGGTTGAACTGACCCAGAAGCTTGTTGTCGCTGGCCATCTCGCGCTCGCCCTGGAACACGCGGATGGTCACCGCGTTCTGGTTGTCCTCGGCGGTCGAGAAGACCTGGCTCTTCTTGGTCGGGATCGTGGTGTTGCGGTCGATCAGCCGGGTAAAGACACCGCCCAGCGTCTCGATGCCGAGACTAAGCGGCGTGACGTCCAGCAGGACCACATCCTTGACGTCACCCTGAAGCACACCGGCCTGGATGGCGGCGCCCATGGCGACCACCTCGTCAGGGTTCACACCCTTGTGCGGTTCCTTGCCAAAGAACTTGGTGACCTCGTCGAAGACCTTGGGCATCCGTGTCTGGCCGCCGACCAGGACGACTTCATCGATGTCGTCCGTCGACAGGCCCGCATCCTTGAGCGCGGCCTTGCACGGCTTGATAGACGCGGTGACCAGGTCGCTCACAAGGCTTTCCAGCTTGGCGCGGGTCAGCTTCATGACCATGTGAAGCGGCGAACCGTCGGACCCCATCGAGATGAACGGCTGGTTCACTTCGGTCTGAGACGCGCTGGACAGCTCGATCTTGGCCTTCTCGGCGGCTTCCTTGAGGCGCTGCAGGGCCATCTTGTCCTTGGTAAGATCGACCCCGTTCTCTTTCTTGAACTCATCCGCCAGATAATTGACGATCCGCATGTCGAAGTCTTCACCGCCCAGGAAGGTATCCCCGTTGGTGGACTTCACCTCGAACAGGCCGTCGTCGATTTCCAGGATGGTCACGTCGAAAGTGCCGCCGCCAAGGTCGTATACGGCGATCGTCTTGGTTTCCTTCTTGTCGAGCCCGTAGGCCAGCGCGGCCGCAGTCGGCTCGTTGATGATGCGCAGAACCTCGAGGCCCGCGATCTTGCCGGCGTCCTTGGTGGCTTGGCGCTGGGCGTCATTGAAATAGGCGGGCACGGTGATGACCGCCTGGTCCACCTCTTCACCGAGGTAGCTCTCGGCGGTTTCCTTCATCTTTTGCAGGATGAAGGCGGAAACCTGGCTGGGGCTGTACTTGTCGCCCTTGGCCTCGACCCAGGCGTCGCCGTTGCCACCATCGATGACCGAGAACGGCATGTTCTTGTTGTCCTTGGCAAGATCGCTGTCGTCGAGGCGACGGCCGATCAGGCGCTTGACACCGAAGATGGTGTTCTCGGGGTTGGTGACAGCTTGCCGCTTGGCCGGCTGGCCGACAAGGCGTTCATCGTCCGTGAAGGCGACGATCGAGGGCGTCGTGCGCGCCCCTTCCGCGTTCTCGACAACGCGGGGCTGGCTGCCATCCATGATGGCAACGCAGGAGTTGGTGGTCCCTAGGTCAATTCCGATGACTTTGGCCATTTTACAAATCCCTTCCTTCAGGCGGTTTGAGCGGCTGGGCCCGTTGTGGCACCCCGGCCTCATGGATTCTGGTAGATCGGGGCCATCCCCAATCCGGATCACGGCGTATATAGGTAGGTGCAAAGGGGCCTGCAAGCCGGGGAAAGGCAATGCGATGAGCAATTTCGGGGAATCTGGACAGAGCGTTGCGTCGACGCTCTGTCGGCGCGGGGTCGATTTCTGGCAGCCCTGGCTGTCGCCGGAGGACCAGCAAGAGATGCTGGCCGACATTCGCGCGGTGGCCGCCCGAGCGCCTCTTTTCGTGCCCGTGACGCCCTCGGGCAAGACGATGAGTGTGCGCATGACCGCCGCAGGCCGCTTTGGCTGGGTCACCGACAAGGCCGGCTACCGCTATGAGCCGCGCCATCCCCAGGGCATGGACTGGCCGCCGATCCCGCCCTCGGTTCTGGACGTCTGGACGGCGCTCTCTGGCAGCGACCGTGCGCCTGAATGTTGCCTTGTGAACTACTACCCGCCGGGGTCCCGCATGGGGATGCATCAGGACCGTGATGAAGCCGACTTCGGTCAGCCGGTGCTGTCGATCTCGCTGGGCGACGAGGCGCTGTTTCGGATCGGCAACACGACTCGCGGCGGCAAGACCGAGAGTGTTTGGCTGCGCTCGGGGGACGTACTGCGCATGGGCGGCGACGCTCGCCTGCTTTACCACGGGATCGACCGGGTCAGGGACGGCAGTTCGGCGCTTCTCAAGGACGGGGGCCGGATCAATCTGACCCTGCGCGTGGTGACCTGACCGCGCGATTGGCCCTCGGCGTTTCCGGAATGCCCTGATTGCCGGGGCGCGGCCCACCCTCCGCGCGGCAGCGAAAGACGATACTGACCGGCGCAAGATGTTCCCGACATGCCCCGGTGTGCGACACAGCCATAGGCGTATTTGGTCAAGGTCAGACTGTCCCCGATCATCCCCGGGCGATCCATGAAGGTCGCGCCGTGGCGGGGTCCCGGGTGCTTCGTCCAACCCGAGGGGCCGCTTGCGCTTTTCAACCGCCACCTGCCACGCTATCACACGGCCATGGGACGGGTTCAGGATGCTTATTTCGACCGGGTCGAGGCGGGCGAGTTGCATCACGATGCAGCGCAGGAAGCCGTCCTGGACGAATTGGAACGGGTGCGCCTGGCCCTGAAAAACCCGCCCGCGCGTCCGAAAAAGGGGCTGTTCCGCAAGGCGCAGCCGGTCGAGCCGCCAAAGGGGCTGTACATGTGGGGCGGCGTCGGGCGCGGCAAGTCCATGCTGATGGACCTGCTGGTTGACCTGGTCGAGGCGCCCAAGTGGCGGGCACATTTCCATGCCTTCATGCAGTGGGTCCACGCGGAGATCGCCAAGGCCCGCGAAACGGGCGTCGACGATGCCATCCAGCCCGTCGCCGAGGCTTTGGCCGCCGACGTCCGGTTCCTTGCCTTCGACGAGATGCAGATCAACGACATCACCGATGCCATGATCGTGGGCCGGCTGTTCGAGGCGCTTTTCGCGTCCGGCGTGACGGTGGTGACCACTGCGAACCGTCCCCCTGACGACCTGTATCGCGACGGGCTGAACCGGCAGCTTTTCCTGCCCTTCATCGACTTGATGAAAGACAGGCTCACAGTCTGGGAACTGGTCAGCGATACAGACTACCGGCAAACCGTTCTGGCAGGGTCGCCGTCTTACTTCACGCCCGCCGACACGGCGGCGCGCGAGCAGATCCGGTCGATCTGGACGGAATTCACCGGTTGCAAGGCCGAACCCATGGTGCTGCGGGTCAAAGGGCATGACCTGCACATCCCCGGCTTCTACAACGGCGTGGCGCGGGCCAAGTTCCACGACCTCTGCGGGCGGGCCCTGGGGGCGGCGGACTATCTCGCCCTTGCAGAAGTGGCGCGCGTGCTGATCCTGGAGGATATCCCCCTGCTGGGCCGGTCCAACTACAACGAGGCCAAGCGGTTCGTCACCCTGGTCGATGCCCTCTACGAGGCGAAGGTCCACCTGATCTGTTCTGCTGCCGCTGCGCCGGACATGCTCTATGTCGAAGGCGAAGGCGTTTTCGAGTTCGAGCGCACCGCCAGTCGCCTGCGCGAGATGCAGGGCATGGATTGGGCCGGCACCGGCCCGACCGGCGTATCGGGCGCGGCGCATTCCTGACACAAGAGGACGAGCCTTCTGGCCCGTCCCCCCGCCCTGCCAAGACTGTGCGGGTGTCCGCCGCGTACGGATCGGACAAGATGCAAGGGCCGACCTTAACTGCTTGTCCGCAACCGGATACGCGCCGTATAAGGTTGAATTGGCTGCTTGGCCGCAAACATATCGTATCCAATACTAGATATAGCGACTGGGGAATCCGCAGGTCAAAGAAAAACCGAATCAGGAATTCGTTTTTCTTTCCCACGTCGCCAGCCGCGCCTCGTTGTCCCTGAGCGCGCCCAGCAACGGGGCCCCGCCGCAATCGAGCGCGGCCGCGCCCGACCCGTAGACGGGAAACCGGGTGTACCGGTTGATCATGCTGTCGGTGATCCAGGTGTCATTGACGCAGAGGTCCTGCGCGTTGGTGCCTGAATTGAATCCGAACCCCGGGTCCCCGCAGTCGTTGGCGCGCCCCCCGGCGTTCCAGGCCTGTCCCTCGGGGCCATCGTGCATGCCTCCTGTTGGAAAGACCATGCGCACCGGATCGAAGGACAGGTTCCAGCTGGTGTCGGCGGTCAGTTGCGAAAGGTCCCAGCTGCCGATGGGAATGTCATGGTGAAAGCCCTGTATGAAAAAGCCTGTGACGTCGTCATGTCTGACCAGCGCTTGTGACAGGCGGACATCGGGGACGGTCATGCGCCCCTCCATCCGGTAGCCGTTGTCGCCCTGCCAGCAGAACACGAAGTCTGCCGCCTTGGCGGGCGTGGCGAGCAGAAGAAGAATGGCACAAAGCCGGATCATCCGTTTTCCCTCAGGACATGCCCGGCCAGGTATAGCGATCCGCAGATCAGGATACGCGCCTCGGGTTGGTCGGCGGTGATGGCTTGCAGGGCGCCGTCGAGGTCCGGAGCAGTCGTTGCCGACATGCCTGCCTGCGTGGCGGCCCGGGCCGTGGTCTCGGCGGGCAAGGTGGCGGCCTCGCCGGGGATGGAAATCGCCGTCAGGCATTCGGCATGGCGGGCGAGTGGTGCCATGTAGCCGGTGATGTCCTTGGTGTTCAGCATCCCGCAGACCAGATGCGTCGGGCGTTCGGGCAGGCCGTCCAGCGTTGCCGCGAGCGCCGCACCCGCAGCCGGGTTGTGCCCGCCGTCGAGCCAGATCTCGGCGCCGCGGAAGCGCTCGACAAGCGCGCCCCGCGTCAGCTTCTGCATCCGGGCGGGCCAGACGGAGTCGGTCATTGCGGCCTCGCAGGCCGCCTCACCGAACCCCAGTTGACGAAGGCCGGCCAGTGCCGCACCGGCGTTCTCCACCTGGTGAGGGCCGGGCAGGCTTGGCAGGGGCAGATCCAGCAGGCCGGTCTCGTCCTGGTAGGTCAGGCGCCCCCGGTCTTCCGCCACCTGCCAGTGCTGGCCCAGGGCCTTCACCGGGGCCGCGAGGCCCGCGGCGCGGTCTTCGATCACCTGCAGCGCGGCGTCATGCTGACGCCCGACGATGCAGGGCACGCCGCGCTTGATGATCCCGGCCTTTTCGGAGGCAATCTGTGGCAAGGTGTCGCCCAGGAATTGCTGGTGATCCATGTCCACCGGGGTGATGATGGTCAGCGCTGGGCGGTCGACCACGTTTGTCGCGTCCAGTCTCCCGCCAAGGCCCACCTCGAGCAGCGTGTAATCCGCCGGGGTCTCGGCAAAGGCCAGCAGGGCAGCGCATGTCGTGATCTCGAAATAGGTGATCGGCTCATCGCCATTGGCCCGTTCGCAGCGCTCGAGGGTTTCGGCCAGGTGGTCCTCCGAAATCAACTCTCCTGCCAGCCCTATGCGTTCGTGAAACCGCGCCAGGTGCGGCGAGGTATAGGTGTGCACGCGGTGCCCTTCCCCCTCCAGTCCGGCCCGGATCATGGCAAGTGTAGATCCTTTTCCGTTGGTGCCTGCGATGTGTATCACCGGCGGCAGGCGCTCCTGCGGGTTGTCCAGGGTGTCCAGGAGACGCCAGACCCGGTCCAGTGTCAGGTCGATGATCTTGGGGTGCAGGGCCATCATCCGTTGCAGGATGACGTCGGACCCGGCGCTCACGCCTCAGGGTCCTTTTCCGGGGCGGCGCCCTCTGCCGCCTCGTCGGGGGCCGCGTCGGCGACCGCAGCGTCGGGCGGGGCGGGCAGGTCACCGGCGATGGCGGGACCTTCGCCCATCAGAATGCGCGTGATCGTGATCAGTTCGTCGCGCAGTTGCGCGCGCGGCGTCACACGGTCCAGCATGCCGTGATCCAGCAGGTACTCGGCGCGTTGGAACCCCTCGGGCAGCTTTTCCCGGATTGTCTGCTCGATCACCCGTGCCCCGGCGAACCCGATCAGGGCATTGGGCTCGGCGATCTGCACATCGCCCAGCATGGCGTAGGACGCGGTGACGCCGCCCGTTGTCGGATGGGTCAGGACCACGATATAGGGCAAGCCCGCTTCCTTGAGCATCTGCACCGCGATGGTGGTGCGCGGCATCTGCATCAGGCCGAGGATGCCCTCTTGCATCCGGGCGCCACCCGCGGCCGAGAACAGGATCAGCGGACGCTTCGTATCAATCGCGCGCTCGGCGGCAGCGATGATGGCATTGCCGACATACATCGACATCGACCCGCCCATGAAGGAAAAGTCCTGCCCGGCCGCGACGATGGGGGTGCGGCCGATCTCGCCCTCGACGACCAGCATGGCCTCTCGTTCGCCGGTCTTTTTCTGCGCCGCGCGCAGGCGATCGGGGTATTTCTTCTGGTCACGGAATCTCAGCGGGTCCTCGACCGGCTGGGGCACGTCGACCTCGGTGAAGACGCCGCCGTCGAAGAGCGCCCTGAAGCGATCCCGTGGCGTGATCCCCATGTGATGCCCGCAGGAAGGGCAGACGTTCAGCGCCTCTCTCAGTTCCCGATGGAAGAGCATCGTGCCGCATTCATCGCATTTCGACCACAGGTTCTCGGGCACCTCGCGGCGCGAGAAGATCGAGTTGATGCGCGGGCGGACGTAGTTGGAAATCCAGTTCATGGGCGCCTCTGACGTTGCGCGACAGGGATAAGGCGGGCGCGGATGGAATGCAATCAGCGACGGATGGCCGCCAGCGCGTCTCGATCCTGTGCCGGGGCGGTGACCACGGCCATGGCCGTGCACGGTGTCGTGCCGCATGGCCCACGACCTGGCGGTGTGAACCGGGGCAATCGGGCTTGTTCCCCCGGGGGCCCGCCATTAGACCGACACGGGCGAATGGCGCGGAGGAGGATCATGCGCAAGACCATTCTGGCGCTGTTGGGGCTGGCCTGGCTGTCGGCCTGCACAGACGGGGCCGCCTTTCCCGGGTTGGGGCGCGACATGACCGGTGACGGCATCCGCACCCTCTCAGTGCTGGATGGCGCGGTGCGTGTACGCGGCCCCCGGGGCTACTGCGTGGACCAGTCCGCCAGTGTGGCTTCCAAGGGGTTCGCGATTATGGCGGGCTGCGCTTTGTTGTCAGACCGTGCCGCGATGATGCCGGATCGCGCGGGGTTGCTAACGGTGCAGTTCGGGGCGCCGGGCAGCGCGCTTGTCGGCGCAGGGTCCAATGACCTGGCCGAGGTGCTGCGTGACGATGCCGGGCAGGCCCTTCTGGCCAGTGGCGAAGACGGGGTCGAGATCGGCAAGGTCCGTGTTGGTGACGGCGTCGTCCTGGTCCGGTTCGAGGATCGCGCGGGCGCGCCGATTCCGGGGACGACGCCCACGGTATGGCGCGGCTTTACCGATATCGGTGACCGGTTGGTCACGGTCTCGGTCCTGAGCTACGAGCGTGATCCGCTGGACAGCGAGGCGGGCCGCAGCCTTTTGGAACTCACGCTGCAGGCCCTCGCCGAAGTGAACCGCCCGGCGATCGGGGGCGCCTGACCGTCGGCCCAAGGGTGAAGATTTCCCGGCATCGTCGGCAAATGTTTCCTTTCATGAAACAATTTGGCAGGTATGTTGCCGAAAGTTAAACAACGCGAAGGCGTCACATGGCAAAGCTGCGCAAAGGGCTGCTGGCACGGTTCGTAAACCGCCGGATGCGACAGTACTGGTCGCGCGCGGCTGCGCAGGCCCCGCGAACCGAGCTGTCGGAACTGCGCCGCCAGCGTGACGCCGCCCGCAACCTGAGGCACACGCTGGACGAACTGACCTACCAGGCCGACAGCCGCCTTGCCCTGCCGAGGATCGGATCGACGGCTTTTCCCCGCCCGCAGGGAACCGACTGGTCCTGGCGGCCCCAGGCCTGGCGCGGGGCACTGCCCGTCAAGGGCCTCGTCGCGGTCGAAACCCGAACCACGCTGGGTGACGAGGTCACGCTGTTCCACGATTGCCGCGTCTCGGAACTGACGCTGCGCCAGCTCCGAAACACGCGCGAGGCGGACCTTGCACCCTTCGGCCTGCGCCTTGACGTGTTTCAGTTCGATGGCTCTTTCCTCAGCCTTGTCGTCGACCTGCCGCAGACGGCCTGTGATGGTTTGCGCAAGAGGCACCTGCTGCGCCTGGACGTCATCGTCGAGATGGAAAAACCGCTCGAGATTTTTGCGCGTCTCAACGTCCGGCACGGGCCGAATACAGAACAGATCGTGCGGGAATTGCCCCTGCACGAGGACAAGGTCATGGTCGAGTTCGACCTTGCCTATACCAACCTCAACGAGAAGAGGGTCGAAGCCGCCTGGGTAGACCTGATCTTCGAGGGGCCGCAGATGAACCAGGTGACAATCCGGGATGTCACCTTTTGCCGCGTGCCCCGGGCCGCGCTTTGATGGGGGATGCCATGGGACAGGACATGACGCTGACCAAGCTGCGCTTGATCGAGGGGGTCTGGCACGGTGTGCTCAGCCGGGACAGGCGCGACAATTGGCAGCCGGATCTTGTCGTCACGCATCTGGATCAGACCATCGAGGGTGTCGAAGTCGAGGAGGACCGGGTCGAGGAATGCTGGTATGTCCGCGTACCAATTCCGGCGGATCGGCTTGCGGACGGGGTACAGACTTTTCTGATCCGTGACCGGCGCGAGGACGAGGTGTTGGCCTCCTTCGCCATCGTCGCCGGTGATGCCCTGGCCGAGGATATCCGCGCCGAAATTGGCCTGCTGCGGGCTGAACTGGACATGCTGAAAAAGGCGTTTCGTCGGCATTGCGTGGAAACCATGGACGAGTGACATGATCCGTGGCGGTCGCATTACGCCGCGTCCCGCGTGACCTGCGCGTCAACTTGCGGCAAGACGAAGCCCCATAGGGAGGCACTCCATGACCGACTATCCACACTTGCTTGCTCCGCTTGACCTTGGATTCACCACGCTCAAGAACCGCGTTCTGATGGGGTCCATGCACACCGGGCTGGAGGAAACGAAGGACTGGAACCGCGAGGCCGAATTCTACGCGGAACGGGCGCGCGGTGATGTGGCGCTGATGGTCACTGGCGGCATGGCCCCGAACCGTGAAGGCGGCGTCTTTCCCGGCGCGGCTGGGCTCTTCACCTCGGAGGACGTCGCCAATCATCGCATCGTCACGGACCGGGTGCATGACTCTGGCGGCAAGATCGCCATGCAGATCCTGCACGCGGGCCGATATGCCTATGGGAAGGACTGCGTCGCGCCCTCGGCCATCAAGTCGCCGATCTCGCCGTTTGTGCCGACCGAGCTGGACGAAGACGGGATCGAGAAACAGATCGCCGACATCGTCACCGCCGCCGCCCGCGCCCGCGAGGCGGGCTATGACGGGGTCGAGGTCATGGGGTCCGAGGGCTATTTCCTGAATCAATTCCTCGTCGAGCATACCAACAGGCGCAGCGATCGCTGGGGCGGCAGCCTGGACAACCGCCAGCGTCTTCCTGTCGAAGTGGTGCGCCGGGTGCGCGCGGCAGTGGGTGACGATTTCATCTTGATCTACCGGTTGTCCATGATCGACCTGATCCCCAGGGGCCAGACTTGGGACGAGGTCGTCATGCTGGCATCCAAGATCGAGGCTGCGGGGGCTAGCATCATCAACACGGGCATCGGGTGGCATGAGGCGCGCATCCCGACCATCGCCACCAGCGTGCCGCGCCGGGCCTTTTCCTGGGTCACGAAAAAGCTGATGGGGCAGGTGGGTGTGCCCGTCATCACCTCGAACCGTATCAATACTCCGCAGGTGGCCGAGGACGTGCTGGCCGAGGGATGCGCCGACATGGTCTCCATGGCGCGGCCCTTCCTGGCCGATGCGCATTTCGTCAAGAAGGCGGCAGAGGGGCAGGCGGCCCTGATCGCCCCCTGCATTGCCTGCAACCAGGCCTGTCTCGACCATACCTTTTCCATGAAAATCGCGTCCTGCCTCGTGAACCCGCGCGCCGCGCACGAGACCGAGATCACCCTGGATCCGGCCGTGCAGGTCAAGCGCGTCGCCGTGGTCGGCGCGGGCCCGGCGGGGCTGTCGGCGGCGGTGACCGCGGCCAGCAGGGGTCACGACGTGACGCTTTTCGACAAGGCCGGGACCTTGGGCGGTCAGCTCAACATGGCAAGGCGTATCCCGGGAAAAGAGGAATTTCACGGACTGGTGGACTGGTTTGCGGCGAGCGTCAGCGCCACTGGTGTGAAAACCCGTCTCGGCACCGAGGCCACCGCGGGGATGCTTGTGGAATTCGATGAGGTCATCATCGCCACCGGGGTCGCCCCCCGTGATCCGTCGATCCCCGGGCAGGACGGCGCCAACGTCCTGTCCTATGTCGACGTCCTGTCGCGTGGCGCAGACGTGGGCGACCGGGTGGCGGTGATCGGGGCCGGCGGGGTCGGCTTCGATGTCGCCGAGTTCCTGACCGTTGACGACAGCCCGACCGAGGACCTGAACGACTGGATGGAGGAATGGGGCGTGGGCGACCCGGAGCAGGTGCGTGGCGGTTTGCGCCCCGAGGGCCCGAAGCCTGATGTCCCGGCCCGAAAGGTCACGCTGCTGCAACGCAAGGCGCAGAAACTGGGCAAGGGGCTGGGCAAGACCACCGGCTGGATTCACCGTGCCAGCCTGCGGATGCGCAACGTCGAGATGATCGGCGGCGTCAACTACGAACGGATAGACGCGGACGGGCTGCACGTCACATTCGGCGAGGGCCGCGAAAACCCGACACTGATCGAGGCCGACACGATCGTTCTCTGTGCCGGTCAGCTTTCCGAACGCCGCCTGGCCGACGCTCTTGAGGAAACCGGGACGGTTGCGCATGTCATTGGCGGGGCCGACGTTGCGGCCGAACTCGATGCGAAACGGGCCATCGACCAGGGCGTGCGGCTGGCAGCCGCGCTCTGACCCTCAGGCCGCCGAGAGGACAATCGCTTCGTAGCCGCGCAGACAGGGGCGAACGGTCTGCCGCGCGGCCCTCGTCGGCGCGGCCAGCTCGGGAAACAGGGTCAGAAGCTCAGCACGGGTGGCGGCCTGCATCCGGTCGAGGATCGTGTCGCCGACATGGAAACTCTCGGTTGCGGCCCCCTCGGCGAAGAGGATCTCGTGCCGTTCGCACATCAGGTGATGGTAGGTCACCGACCCGCCCGATGCGCGGTGTATCCCACCGTGCCCGACTAGATGCTTGGCCGCCACCAGCACGTTGTCCGTGCCGAAAAGCAGTTCGGCCCGCCAGCCGCCGATCAGCACGCGATGTTCGGGCGACAGGCGCAGTGCGCGGGTGTTGCCGAGTGCGCCCGGGGGCAGGTGGATCGGCGCATGGGCACCGATCGCGGCAACCGTCGTGGACCCGATCCACCACAGGCTTTGCGGCCCGCGATCAGCGGTCAGGACCATATCGCCCGCACGCAACCTCTCGACCGGGGCCGGCCCGTCGGGCGTGTCGATCAGCGTTCCGCTTGCAAAACAGGGGACGGCGTAGTCCGCGGCCAGAAAGTTGGGCCCCTCGGTGGCAGTCTGGACCGTCAGCGGAACGCCGGTCGGGGGAAATCCGCCGATGAAGGCCAGGCCCTCCACCGTGCCGTAAGCCGGTGAACTGTTGTTCACGTTGAAGGCGATGACCTCGTAGGTAGTTGTGCCGTCCGATACGGTCAGCTGATACTCTGCCTCGACAGTCGTCCCCGACGCGTAAGAGATGCCGTTGATGGTTTGCGGCCCGTCCAGTGACTGGCCGGAATCACTATCGCCGAAGCTGCTGTCATTGTCAGAGATGTCGATCGCTTGCCAGTTGTTGGAGTCGAGCGTGATCGTTTCGCCCTCCAGGTGCGAACCGTCGCCCTGTGTCACCCCGTCAAGGCTTTCCCCGCCGGAAACGGAAACCTCGGATTTATCCAGGGTGTAAATCTGGTAACTGGCCACTGGAGGTCTCCTTATTATCGCCTCTCTAGGCTTGACCGCATGAATCTGTGCGAATTGGTTCCGAACTCAGGCAATTCTTGGGTCATAAGCTACTTGTGAGGCAGGGCGCGTTTCCGTGCGCTGAACGGTTCCCGGAAAACCTATCAATTGTCAGGCGCGCGCCGCAGTCCTGCCCGATTTCAGGATCAAGCATTGTGTCTGAACACGGGACAGTACCGAGGACACAGGATGGATCGTCTGACCGAAATGGAAGCCTTTGCCACGGTCGTGGACCAGGGCGGGTTCACGGATGCTGCAAAAAAGATGGGCATTTCGAAGTCCGCCGTTTCCAAGCATGTGTCCTCTCTCGAGGCGCGCCTGGGCGCACGGCTGCTCAATCGGACCACTCGGCGGGTCAGTCCAACCGAGATCGGCCTGGCCTACTACGATCGGGCTCGGCGGGTGCTGACCGACGCGGGCGAGGCGGATGCCCTTGTCACCTCGATGCAATCGGATCCCGCGGGCCTGCTGCGAATATCCGTGGCCACCGATTTCGGGGTCAATCACCTCTCCCCCGTGCTGGGCGAATTCCTTCAGGAGTTTCCCGATATCACCGTCAACATGGTGCTCAACAACCGCTATGTTGAACTGATATCCGAAGGCTTCGACATGGCTGTCCGCATTGGTGAGCTGGAAGACAGTACCCTGCGCGCGCGCAAGCTGACCGAGACGTCCAAGCGGATGGTCGCCAGCCCGTCGTATTTCCAGAAGCACGGCCGCCCTCAGCGCATTGACGACCTGAACGAACACAAACTGTTGCATTATTCCAATGCCGCCAATTCCGCCGTCTGGAAACTGACCGCGCCCTCTGGCGAAAAACGCCAGGTGCGGACCGCTGGATGGTTGACGGTGAACGATGGGCAATCCCTGCTGAATGCCGCGATCTCGGGGCTGGGCATCGCCTACCTGCCCAGCTTTCTTTATGCCGAGGCGATGCACCAGGGCCTGGTCGAGGACGCGATCCCCGATCTGCCCTTGGAGACCCAGGGTATCTATGCCGTTTACCCGCCGGGCCGGTTCACCCAGCCCAAGGTCCGTGCCTTCATTGATTTTCTGGCCCATGCCTTTGCGGAAAAGGGCCCGGAACGCTGGTAGGAGCCGGCGAAACGATCTTCCTGATGGGATGCTTCCCCAACCTCCGCGGCCCCCGGGCCGCGGCTTCTTTTTGGTCCATTCTTGTCAGGCTTGCCCGAAACGCGGCGCATCGGTGCAGGCATGTGCAGCGCATTCCAGTTCCAGCACGCTGTGTGTGATCCCGAAATCGCGGTTCAGACGCGCCTTGATCTGGGTCTTGATCGCGTCGGCCCGTGACCAGTCCCCCCTGCGGATGACGACATGTGCATGGAAGGCGGCCTGATGCTCCTGCATTTCCCACAGTTGAGCGTTGTGGATCGCCCGCACCCCCGGGACATCCTGCGCCGCTGCATGCACCGCCTCGGGTGATAGTCCCGCGGGGCTGGCCAGCATCAGCGTGCGGATCACGGGGGGCATCTCGGACAGGGCCATCCAAAGGATGTAGCCGGCGATCCCCAGCGTGATGATCGGGTCCACGATCCACCAGTTGAACAGCAGGATCAGCACCCCCGAGACGATTACCGCGATCGACCCCGCGGCATCGGCCAGGTTGTGAAGGAAAGCCGCCCGGATATTCACGCTGTCCTTGGCCATCCGCCATGTCAACAGCGCCGTGACCGTGTCGACCATAAGCGCGACCCCGGCGATAATCACAACGATCCACCCGCCCACGGGCGTGGGATCGACGAACCGCCAAGCGGCCTCCCAGGCCAGGTAGAATCCGATCAGGATCAGAGCGGTGTAGTTGATGAGGGCCGCCACCACCTCGGCCCGACCATAGCCGAAGCTCATCGAGGGTTGCGCAGGTTTGCGTGCGATCTTGCGAGCGGCGAGCGCGATGCCCAGCGAGGCGGCGTCGGACAGATTGTGAACCGCATCGGCGACCAGCGCCAAGGAGCCGGACAACAGCCCCCCGGCGATCTGCGCCAGCGTGAGCACGACATTGACTGCGATTGCCCCGACCACCCTGGCATCTCCGGCCGTTGGGTCGATGTGGTTATGGTGGTGATGTGCATGTCCCATGGCTCGCCTGTCTTGCTGCACCTGATGACCTGATCCTTCCACCTCCGAAGTGCAAGGGGCGCAAGGTCGGGGTGCCGATGACCGGGCCGGCAAGGGCCAAGGTCTGCCCGTCTCCCGTTGGTATCGCCCGACCCCGTCGTGATCGCGCCAAGGTATAGGGCCGGCGCCCTTCAGCGTGTTGACAGCAGGATCACTTCGACACGCCTGTTCGACTCGCGCCCGGCCTCGGTCAGATTGCTGGACAGTGGGGCGAGATAGCCCATGCCCTCGGCCTCCATTTGGCGGCGTGGCACGCCGTGCTCCGTGGCCAGCCGTTCCAGCACCGATCCGGCCCGGCGGCGGCTGAGCGCGATGTTGTTTTCAAGCGCCCCGACGGAATCAGTGTGCCCGACCAGGGCAATGCGTCGCTCGGGGTGCAGGGCAAGGTAGGTCGCCAGTTCGGACAGCGAGCCGAAGCTGCCTGCCCCCAGCTGTGCCGATCCGATCTCGAAGGCGAGGTCCGAAAGCACGGCGCGTCCGCGGGTTTCCAGCCGCTCGGCCAGCGCCTCGGGCGAGGCGGATTCGGCGCGCTGTAGAGGCGCGCCGGTGGTGACCCGGTCGGTCTCGGCCTCGGCCGGGGGGCCGATGCGGGTGATCTGAACATGGCCCGCCTGCGCCGAGCGGCTGATCAGCAGGCTTACCAGTTCCGTGCCGTCGCTACGGTTGCGTTCGGCGGCGAGGTATCGAAAATCGCCCAGGTCCACGTGCATGTCCGGTGCGGGGATCACCCGGGTGGAAAAGCGGAAATCGAAGCCGCCACATCCGTCGGCCCGGCATTCGAACAGAACTTCGAAACCGGCCTCCGACAGCTGGTCGCGCAGGGGCAGCAGAATCTGTGCGGTGGTCAGTCCCGAGCCCTCGATCAGCCAGGCCTGTTGGCGAAAGGCCCCCTCGTGCGATAGCACCGGCATCCCGTCGACCCGCCAGGGTGCAACCGGCATGTCATAGGTTCCCGGGCTCTCGCTGACTTCGGACTGAAGATTCGCACTGGCCGGCAATTCCAGCGTTACGGCCCCAGCCGACGCGGGCAGGAAAGCCAGGAACAGGACGCGCACCAGTGTCATCTCGACCTCAGCGGGATTGCCCGTGATAGGCCGCGTTGGGCCGCATGTCGGTGGCCGAGGCAACCCGGTTGGTCATGTTGAAGAACCCGGCAACATTGGCGATGTCCCAGATATCGTGATCGCTCAGACCCACATCGCGCAGGGCCCGGCGGTCGGTCTCGGTGATCTCGGCACTTGCCCGCGTTATCTTCTCGGCAAAGCCCAGCATGGCGAACTGCCGCGCGTCCAGGTCGGCGACGCGCCAGTTCATCACCAGCCTCTCGCCCAGCACGGGATCACCGGACAAGTCGCGGACCGCGGCACCATGGGCGGTCAGGCAGTAGAAGCACTTGTTGACGGAACTGACCACCACGGCGATCATTTCGCGTTCGAGCTTGGTCAGCCCACTGCCGGCCAGCATAAGCTCGTTGTACATGGCCGTGAAGGCGTTCAGCTTGTCGATATTGAAGGCATGGGCGCGCAGCACGTTGGGCACCAGGCCCAGCTTTTTCTCGCAGATGGCGAAATATTTCGCCGTGTCCGTGGGAAGGGGCTCCACCATGGGCAGGTCAAGAGCGGTGGGCTGGTCGTTGTCGGGCATCAGGTCTCCGGGTGAATTCGATAGTGATATCCTGCCGCAGCGCGCATCCCGAGGGAAGAGTAGAGCGCATTCGCTGCGATATTGGCCTTCGTGACAAGAACGGCGAGGGTTTTTGCTTTTGCTTCCTGCGACCAGACCGCTGCGCCCTGCACCATCAGCCGGGCCATTCCACGGCGACGGAAACGGGTCGGGATCTCGATGGCGTGAACCATGGCCGCGCGCCCATGCAGCGCGACGAAGAGCGTCCCGGCCGGGGTGTCGTCGCAGCGGCCCAGTATCGTGGTTTTGGGCGTCCCGGCGCGGTCCATGATCGCGATCCGCTCCGGACCGATCCCGCCCGCGGCCCAGATTTCCCGCTGCGCGGCCAATGGCGGCCAGACCCTGAAGCAGGTGATCGGCGGCGGCTGGAGCGCCAGTTGCGCCACGGGCGCGGCATAGAGCGTAACCGGGTCCTTGACCCCGTATCCGCGTTCGGCGAGCGCGGCGTCGAGCACCTCTTCGCCGTCGCGCAGCATGAACAGCGGCACCTGCCCCAGCGCCCGCATGGCCGCCTCGGCGGTGGGAATGTCATCGGGGCTTGGGGGCGTGTGGGCTGTTGCTGCACTGACACGGCTGCCACCGCCTTTGCCTGCGCGGATGGTCCAGGGCCCGTCGCGGCGCAAGTATGCGGCGGGCCAAGTGGCGTCTATCAGGTCTGTCAGGGCCGCCGGCGTCATGCCCCAAGGTCGGCAGCCAGCCGCACCATGGCGGCATCCACCTGCGCACCGTCGACGCCTCGTACCACGACATGGGTGCCGTATGCCCCATCCTTCTGGAACGGGTAGGAGCCGATGGAGAGATCCGGAAAGGCCTCGGCGACGCGGGCCAGCGGACCCGCGACATCGCCCTCGCCCCGATTGACCCGAAGTGTCTGGCTGAGCATCGGGGCGCCCCCCACCAGCATCGGCAGGACACTCGCCACCATGGCTTGAAAGACCGAGGGGACCCCCGCCAGCACGTGTACATTCTTTAGCGAGAATCCCGGGGCCGCGCTGACGGGATTGTCGATCAGCGCGGCCCCGTCGGGGATGCGCGCCATGCGCAACCGGGCCGCGTTCAGCTCGGTCCCTGCGCGGTCGTAATGCGCCTTGAGGATGGCACGGGCATCATCGCGCACGTCAATGCCCACGCCGAAGGCCGCCGCCACGCAATCGGCGGTGATATCGTCATGCGTCGGCCCGATCCCGCCCGAGGTGAAGACCGTGTCGAAGGCTGCGCTCAGGGCATTCAGTGCCGAGACGATGGCCGCACGGTCGTCGCTGACCACGCGCACCTCTTTCAGGTCGATGCCGATCCGCGTCAATTCACCGGCCAGGAAATGCATGTTCGAATCGCGGGTGCGTCCCGACAGGATTTCATCCCCGATCACGAGCATGGCGGCGGTTGGGTTCGGCATTGGCTTCTCCTTCGCTGGGCCTTGGTATAGGTCGGGGTCATGCGTTTTGCCACTCCCCTCGTGCCCGGCCGGCTGAAACGCCGCTACATGCGGTTCCTGTCCGACGTTGTGCTGGACACCGGTGAAGAGGTGAAGGCGCATTGCCCCAATCCCGGCTCGATGCTGGGGCTGAACGCGCCGGGGACAAGGGTCTGGCTGGAACGCAACGACGATCCGAAAAAGAAGCTCGACTGGGGCTGGCGTCTGGTGGAACTGGACAGCGGTTTCGTCACCATCGACACCGGGCTGGCCAACCGTGTGGTGGGCGAAGCATTGCGGGCCGGGGCGGTGCCCGCGCTGGCCGGTGCTGGCAGGGTCCGCGCCGAGGTGAAGTTCGGCACCGGCAGCCGCGTGGATTTCTGCCTGGGCGAGGATACCTTCGTCGAGGTCAAGTCGGTGACCCTGGCGCGGCAACCCGGCCTGGCGGAGTTTCCCGACAGCGTCACCAAACGCGGAACCCGGCACCTGAACGACCTGGCCGAGGTCGCCCGGACGGGGCGGCGCGCGGTGATGTTCTACCTGGTCCAACGCACGGACTGTGCCGAAATGGACCTGGCCGCGGATATCGACCCGGCCTATGCCGGCGCCTATCAGGCCGCCCGGGCAGCCGGCGTCGAGGTGGTCTGTCATCGTGCCGCGATCACGCGGGAGGCGATTACCCTTGGTCCCGCCTGCGCTTTTCGGGGCTCGACCACGGCGCATTAGACGCATTGCCGGGCCTTTTGCGCCGGACGGTTTTGCCTTATCTGAAGGTCAAACAAGGAACAGGTGCCATGGACGACACGCACGGCAGGATCACAAGGGATGGCATTCGCCTGCACGAACGGGCGGATTTCGCTGGAATGCATGCCGCCGGGCGGCTTGCGGCCGAGATACTGGACAGGATCGCCGATCACGTGGTGCCCGGCGCCACCACCGGCGACCTTGACAGGCAGATCACCGACTGGGTGAGCGAGGCCGGGGCGGCATCGGCCACGATCGGCTACAAGGGGTTCCAGCACGCCAGCTGCATCAGCGTCAATCACGTGGTCTGCCACGGTATCCCCGGCGCGCCGATCCCCAAGGCCAGATCCGAGACCATATCTAAGAACTTCGAGAAGCGCCGCGACACCGACGCTTTACAGGACGGCGACATCCTGAACATCGACGTCACTGTGATCCTGGATGGCTGGTTCGGCGATACCAGCCGGATGTTTGTCGCCGGTGGACGGCCCAACCAGAAGGCCGAGCGGCTGCTCCAGGTGACCCATGATGCGCTGATGAAGGGAATCGAGGCCGCGCGCCCGGGCAACACCTTTGGCGACATCGGCCACGCCATCCAGTCCCACGTGGAAGGTCAGCGCATGAGCGTTGTGCGTGATTTCTGCGGCCACGGCCTGGGCCGGGTGTTCCACGCTCCGCCCAACGTGCTGCACTACGGGCGCGCGGGCACCGGTCCGATGCTGGAAGAGGGAATGTTCTTCACCATCGAACCCATGGTCAACCTGGGCCGCCCGGAAACAGTGGTGCTCAAGGATGACTGGACGGCGGTGACCCGGGACAAGCAGCTCTCGGCCCAGTTCGAGCATTCCATCGGTATCACCGCAGACGGGGCCGAGATCTTTACGCTGTCCCCGGCGGGCACGTTCCACCCGACCTATTGATCCTCGCTCCTGCGCTCCAAAAGGGCGTGCAGGACCGTGCTGCCCGCGAACGGCGTGGCGCAATCGCCGATCATCACCGGCATGTCGAACAGAACCGGTGGCGGTAGCTTGACGGGTTCAGGTTCTTCACGGGCCACGACGGGTGCATCCGTGAAACTGGCATCTGTCATGAGCAAAAGTCTAGCACAGGTGTGGAGGCCGGCCAAACCGACGGCTAGACGGGGTGCATCATGGTGATGTGCGTGTCCCCGTAGCGCCGCGTATCGCGCAGCTGGAACCCCTCTGGCGCGTCTTGTGAGCGGTTGTCCTCCCAGACGATCAGGGCGTCGGGCGCCAGCCAGCCTTGCCGCTCGGCCGCCAGAAGCGCCGGCTCACCCAAAGCCAGCCCATAGGGCGGGTCGAGGAAGACCAGTTCGCAGGGCACCTCGGCCCGAGGCAGGCGGTCGGCGGCACAGCTCAGAATGCTGGCATCCTTCTCGCGCCGCGCCTTAGACAGGTTTTCGCGGATCAGGCGCTGGGCCACGCGTCCCTTGTCCACCAGGGTGGCATGGCTGGCCCCGCGCGACAGCGCCTCCAGCGCCAACGCCCCGGTGCCCGAGAACAGGTCCAACACGCGGGCGCCCTGGGGCAGTCCGTAACCCGCCAGAACATTGAACAGGCTTTCGCGCACCCGGTCCGGGGTGGGACGCAAATGCGCCCCCGCGTCGCCTTTGCCGACCGAGGCGAGCGTCAGCCCACGGTGCTGCCCGCCGATGATCCTCACGCTTTCACAAGGGCCTTCATGTCGGTTTCCAGGTCCGTGACGACCTCGGGCGCGGGTGATTTCCCGGCCTCGATCAACCGCTTTGCTACCATGTAGGTGCGGGCGTCGTTCATCGCGTCCACGGCGATCAGATCATCGCCCTTGTAATACCAGTGCGACCGGGCTTCGCCACCGTCGCGGACATGCACCGCGTCATAGCCCAGGTTCAGGCCTGCGATTTGCAACTTGCAGTCATACTGGTCAGACCAGAACCATGGTTTGGGATCATAGGCGACATCGCCGCCTGCCATGTTCTGCGCTGCGACTTCTGCCATGTCGATGGCGTTGCCCACGCTTTCCAACCGGATGCGCTGGCCCTTGAAATCGCAGGTGGCACAGTCGCCCGCTGCATAGATGTCGGGGTCCGAGGTGCGGCATCGCCGGTCGGTGACGATGCCGTTGTCCACCATCAGCCCGGCGCCTTCGGCCAGAGCCGTCGCGGGCTGAATGCCCACGCCGACGATGGCGAAATCCACCTCAAGTTCGGTGTCGTCCGTCAGCACCGCGCCTTTGACACGGTCGGTGCCGGTCAGTTCCTGAAGGCCAACGCCCTCGCGGATATCCACGCCATGTTGGCGATGCAGGTCGCGGAAATAGGCCGAGGTCTCGGGGCAGGCCACCCGTTGCAGGATACGGTCGGCCATTTCAACCAGCGTGACCTTGACGCCTTTCCTGGCGGCCACTGCGGCGGCCTCCAGCCCGATGTAGCCGCCGCCGATGACCAGAAGGCGCGCGCCCTCGCGGAACTCCGGGGCCATGGCGTCCGCGTCGCGCAGGTCGCGCACGGTATACACCCCGTCCAGTGTGCCGCCGATCGCCGCCGGAAGGGTGCGTGGATGTGAGCCAGTGGTCAGGGCGAGCTTGTCATAGGTCAGCACCTCGCCGCTATCGAGGCGCAGGGTCTTGTAGTGGGAATCGACTTCGGCCACCCGAACGCCCATGCGCAGCGTGATGTCATTGTCCGCATACCATTGCTCCGGCCGCAGAACTATCCGGTCGAGCGTCATGTCGCCAAGGAGATAGGCCTTTGACAGGGGCGGGCGTTGATAGGGCGGCACAGGTTCCGCGCCGATCACTGTGATATCGCCTTCAAAACCGGTGCTGCGCAGCTTGGCCACGAGCGAGGCTGCCGCCTGGCCGCCGCCGATCACGATATGATGCGCCATTATACACCGTCCTCTTCTGGCCTTTGGTTGTCGTGACCCTATAGTCCAAGCGGATCGAAACGCAATTGACGAAGAGGAAAGCCGAATGACGATTTCCGTTGGTGATGAGTTGCCCAATGCCAAAGTGTTGCGCATCGGGGCGGATGGCCCCGAAGAGGTGCAGATGTCGGAACTAGCTGGAAAGGGCAGGGTGGTGCTGTTTGGGCTGCCGGGCGCCTATACCGGCACCTGCACCACGGCGCATGTGCCCAGTTTCATCCGCACCAAGCCGGACTTCGACGCCAAGGGTGTGGATGCCGTGATCTGCCTGAGCGTCAATGACCCCTTTGTCATGGGCGCTTGGGGGGACAGCACGGGCGCGACCGAGGCCGGCATTCACATGATCGGCGATGCCACATCCGAATTTACCAAGGCCATCGGCATGGATTTCACCGCGCCGCCGGTCGGATTGATCGATCGGTCCAAGCGCTTTGCGCTCTATGCCGAGGACGGTGTCGTCAAGGTCCTTCATGTCGAGGAGAACCCGGGCGTCTGCGAGACCTCGGGCGGCGAGGCGCTGCTCGCGGCCCTCTAGAAACAAGAGGGGCGCCGGTTCGGGACATTGTCCCGAACCGGCGCCCCGGCTTCGCCCACCGGGCGGGCTCGGTGGCGTCATCCTGCCTGCTGGATCAGCGTCTGGGTCGGGAAAGGAATGTCTACGCCCTGCTGGTCGAAGGCTTCCTTGACCGTGCGGGTCAGGTCGAACTTCAGGTCCCAGTAATCGGCCGCGCCGCACCAGGCGCGCACGGTGAAATCGACCGAACTGTCGCCAAGATTGGTGACCTTCACGAAAGGCGCCGGGTCGGACATGACCCGGTCGTCACTGGTGACGATCTGGGTGATGATCGTTTCGGCCTTCTTCAGGTCGGTGCCATAGGACACTCCGAAGACCAAGTCGCAGCGCCGCGTGTCGTAATGCGAGAAGTTGGTGATCGCGCCCGAGAAGACATCTCCGTTGGGCACGATGATCTTGACGTTGTCCGGCGTCGTCATCTCGGTGGTGAACAGGGTGATCTCGTCGACGGTGCCCGACTGGCCGCCGGCGGTCACGTAATCTCCGGCCTTGAAGGGGCGGAAAGCGATCAGCATGACCCCGGCGGCGAGGTTCGCAAGCGACCCCTGCAAGGCAAAGCCGATTGCCAGACCCACAGCACCGACCAGCGCGGCGAGCGAGGTCGTCTCGATCCCGAAACGGCCCAGGATGAAGATCGTCGCAATGGCCAGAACCGCGTAGCGCACGAGGCTGCCCAGGAACCGTGCCAGCGTGCCATCGAATCTCGGGTTCTTTTCGGAAATCTTGATCATCCGGCCCCTGAGCCAGCCGCTCAACCAGAGCGCTGCCACAAAGATCGCCAGTGCGACGGCGATGTTTATGACAAGATCGAAAATGAAGTCTTCTGACATGGCGACGGCCCCTTTGATGAATCACTTGTCCGACGAAGGATATCCCCGGCCCGAGTGCCGCACTAGCCATGCCGGTGTGGCGGCGCAACGTCTCCGGTGGGGGAAAGTTGCGCCGCCGGTCCCCTCAGGCGGCCAGCTTGTCCATTTTCTGCGCCAGTTTCAGGTCCAGATCGCTGAGTCCGCCGATGTCATGAGTCGAGAGAGTGACCTCGACCGTCTTGAAGACGTTGAACCATTCGGGGTGGTGGTTGAGCTTCTCGGCCCAGATCGCCGCGCGGGACATGAAGCCCCAGGCCTCGATGAAATTGGCGAATGTGAATGTCTTGATGACCGCATCGCGGCCCTCGACCGGAGTCCATCCCGCCTCTTTCAGGGTCGCGCGTCCGGCGTTGTCGATCGGGTCGGCCATTATCAGTCTCCTTTGGTCAGTCGTGGTCGTCGGTCTCGGCCCGGCGGAACGGGCCGTAGCTGGTAAGAACCTCGATCTCCTCGTCCACCGCGCGGCGCTCGGCTTGCAGGTATCTGTCGACCGCGTCCCGGAACCCGTCGTCGGCGAACCAGTGCAGGGCATGCGTGGTCACGGGCAGGTAGCCCCGGGCGAGCTTGTGTTCTCCCTGTGCGCCGGCCTCGACCGTGCGCAGACCTTGGGCGATGGCATAGTCGATGGCCTGATAGTAGCAAACCTCGAAATGAAGGAAGGGGTGATGCTCGGTGCAACCCCAGTAGCGCCCGAACAGGTTATGCCGCCCGATCAGGTTCATGGCCCCCGCAAAGGGCTGGCCGTCGCGCTGGGCAAAGACGAGCAGGATGTCGTCGCGCAGGGTTTCTTGCGCGATGTCGAAAAACCGGCGGGTCAGGTAGGGCGTGCCCCATTTCCGTGCGCCGGTGTCCTGGTAGAAGGTCCACATCGCGTCCCAGTGTTCGGGCCGGATCGCCTCGCCGGTCAGTTGCACGATCTCTCCGCCGAAGGCTTGCGCCTCGCGGCGTTCCTTGCGCAGCGTCTTGCGCTTGCGGCTGGAAAGGTCGGACAGAAAGGCCTCCCAATCCGCGTAACTTTCGTTGGCCCAATGATATTGCTGGGACGTGCGCCGCAGCAGGCCCATTTCCTCCCCGGCGATGGCCTCGTCCTCGGTGCAGAAGGTCGCATGAACGGACGACAGCCCATTGTCCGACGCCAACTGCACCGCCCCCTGCACCAGGGCCGCCATACCCTGAGCCTCATATCCAGGGCGGGTCAGGAAGCGGCGACCCGTGACCGGTGTGAAAGGCACGGCGATCTGTAGCTTGGGGTAGTACTTCCCGCCGGCGCGTTCATAGGAATGGGCGAAATTGTGGTCGAACATGTATTCGCCCTGGCTGTGCGCCTTGCCGAACAGCGGCGCCACGGCGATGATCCGTCCATTGTTGCGGGCGGCCAGGTAATGCGGCTCCCAGCCCGTTCCGGGGCCGGTGCTGCCGCTGTCCTCGAGCGCTGCAAGAAACCGGTGAGTCGTGAACGGGTCGACAGGCCGGCCGCCATCCGCGGACTCGGGGCAGGCGCATGCATCCCATTCGGCGGCCGGAATCTCTTTCAGGCTGCGATGCGTGGTTATCTCTACCGGAGCTGCGTCCATAGCTACGAAGTTGGCGCTGGGGCCTGTCCGGTCAAGCCAGGTAACCCTCGAAAGTGACCTGGTCGGCCCCATTTTCCAGTGCCGCGGCCTGGTCGCTGTCCGACCGGATGGTCCAGCAGAAGATGCGTAGGCCCTTCGCCCGGGCCGCGGCAACGGCGGGGTTGGTCAGGTCATCCCATCGGTGGCTTATGAACTTTGCCCCGAGGGAGACAAGGTCGGGCATGGCGCGAAGCTCATTCAGCCTTGCCGGGGGTACGGTCGGCCAAACTTCCGGTGCGAAGGCATCGGTCGTCAGGCCTCGCGGCAGGTCCGGGAGGAGCTGTCCCAGGCGCGCCACGGAATGCGGGTTGAAAGACATGACTGCCGCCGGGCCGGGATAGTCGGCAAGGCACGCGGCAGTGGCTTCCTCCAGCGGGCCGACATCCGGCCCCAGCGCGCCGTCCTGGTCCTTGACCTCGATCAGCAGCGGCACTGCCCCTGCGACCTGGTCAAGGACCTGGCGCAGGGTGGGAATGCCCTCTTCGCTGTCGTTCAGTTGAATGGACGAGAGGCGTTCCGCGCCAAGCCCGCGCACCGGCCCGCGCGCGCAGGTCAGCCGGTCCAGCGCGTAGTCGTGGAACACCATGGCCTGGCAATCTCCTGAAAGCTGCAGGTCGAGCTCGATGCCGTAGCCGGCGGCCATGGCTGCGTCGATGGCCGAGCGGCTGTTCTCGGGTCGACCCGGACCGTGCAGCGCCCGGTGAGCGAAGGGGCGTGCATGAAAGCCTGTCGGCAGCATCAGGCGATCTCGAACAGGCCCTCGATCTCGACGGCAACGCCCAGCGGTAGGGCGGCGGCCGAGACCGCCGACCGGGCGTGTCGCCCGGCCTCGCCCAGTGCTTCGACCATGAAATCGCTGGCGCCGTTGATGACCTTGGGCTGGTCAGTGAATTCGGGGGTGGAATTGACGAAACCTGTCAGCTTCACCACCCGCACCAGCCTGTCGATGTCGCCATCACATGCCGCCTTGAGCTGGGCCAGAAGGCTGATCGCGCAGAGCCGGGCCGCCGCCGCCCCTTGCGTAACTGTCATTGTATCCCCGAGCTTGCCCCTGACCGGCCCGTCGGCGTCCATTGCGATCTGGCCCGAGACATGCACAAGCGACCCGCTTTGAACGAAGGCCACGTAGTTCGCGGCGGGCGCGGGCGGCTCGGGAAGGGTGACGCCGAGTTCGGCAAGACGCGATTCGATGGACATTTCCGGACTCCTCTTTCGTCATCGCCGTCAACGCTAGCCCCGATCCCCGGGTGGCGAAAGACCCGAGGTTAGCCCTCGCGGAAGGTGCGCGCGATATAATCCATCAGGGGCTGCGTCAGGTAGGCCATGGGGGTCCTGTCCAACGTGCGGATGAATGTCTCGACCGGCATGCCGGGGATCAGGGTCGTGCCCTCGGGCAGGCGCGCGGCCTCGCCCGTGTTCAGCACCACCTCGACCTCGTAGTAGCTGCGGCCCGTCGTGTTGTCGGTGAAAGCATCAGCCGAGACCTGCCGCACTGTGCCGAGAAGCGCAGGGGTTCGACGACCGTCCAGAGAGGAGAACCGCAGTGTCACCTCTTGCCCGCGACGGACCAAGTCGATGTCGGTGGGCGCCACCCGCGCTGCAATGACCAGCGGGCGGTCCTGCGGCACCAGGTGGAGGACGGGCTCTGCCGGGCGGATGACCGCGCCGGGGCCGAAGACCTGCAGCCCGTAGACCACGCCCGATACGGGGGCGCGAACCTCGAGCCGGTCCAGCCGACGTTGCAGGTCGGCGCGCTGCTCGCGCAGCTCCAACTCGTTGAATTGCAGGTCGCGCAGGCGGGTGATGGCCTCTTCCCGGCGGGCCGTGCGAAGACGGATTATCTCAAGCTCCAGTTCGATGATCTTTTCCCCGGCTTCCGCCTTGCGGGCGGCCAGGTCCCCGGCCTGGCCGGACAAGCGGGCCTTTTCCCGTTCCAGCGTCAGCACCGTGCCGGCCTGTGCCAATCCACGATCCAGCAGCGACCGCTGGCTCGTCAGTTCCTGCTCGATCAGCTCGATCTGGCGATCCAGTGCGACCTGTTGCGCCTCGATCCCGATGACCTGGCTGCGCACCTGCCCGGCCCGGCGGCGCAACTGCTCGGCTTCTTGCGCGGCAGTCTCAAGACGGGTGCGGAACAGCCTTTCCTGTCCTTGCATCAGGTCCCGGGTTTCCGCGTCCCGATCGGCGCGCAGGATCGGATCGAAGGCAAGTGTGCCGGTGCGGTCGCGCTCTGCCTCGTAGCGGGCTCGACGGGCCAGGACCTCGAAAAGCTGCCCCTCGACGATGGCCAGTTGCGCCGTCAGATCATCCGGGTCCAGCCGCACAAGCACCGCGCCCTCTTGTGCGTTGTCGCCTTCGGCCACCAGGATCTCGCGCACGACGCCGCCGTCGATGTGCTGGATCACCTGTCGATTCTGTTCCACCTCAATACGGCCCGACGCCATGACCGCCCCGGTGATCCGGGCGGTCATGGCCCAGCCGCCGAAGCCGCCCAGCAGGATCAGTAGCGACAGCAACCCGATCGCCACGGGACGGCGTACCGGCCAGCGGCGGGTTTGCCGAACCCGCGCCCCGGTCATGCGACGCCCGCGCCGCAGTCGGAGCGGGCCTTCTCGATCTGGGCGCGATTCGCGACGACCTTGGTCATAATCTCGTCGCGCGGGCCGAAAGCCCGGGCCGCGCCGTTTTCCAGGTAGAGGATCAGGTCGCACTCCTGGATCGCGGCGGGGCGATGCGCCATGATGAAGACCGCGCGCCCGGCCGCCTTCATGGCGCGGGTTGCGTTGTTGAGCGCCCGCGACCCCTCATTATCGAGGTTTGCGTTGGGTTCGTCCAGCACCAGCACCACCGGGTCCATGTAGAGGGCGCGCGCCAGTCCGATGCGCTGGATCTGCCCGCCCGAGAGCCGCCCGCCGGTCATGTCGACGGGGGTGTCATACCCTTCGGGCAGTTTCAGGATCATGTCATGGGCGGCGGCCTGTTTCGCCGCCGCGACCACGGCTGCATCGTCGGGGTTCGTTGACATCCGGGCGATGTTATCCTTGATCGTGCCCTCGAAAAGCTGGACCCGCTGCGGCAGGTATCCGATGTGTTTGCCCAGCGTGTCCGGCTCGTGCTGGTCCAGTGCGGCACCATCGAGGCGTATCTTGCCCCCGGCTGGGTGCCACAGCCCGATCAGTGCCTTTGCCAGGGTCGATTTCCCCGCGCCCGAGACACCGATCACCCCCATGGCCTGTCCCGGTTCCAGCCGAAAGCTGACCATGCGCAGGGTGGCGCTGGTCTGGCCCGGGGGCACCACTGTGACGTCGCGCGCCTCGACAGTGGCGCGGGGGGGAGGCAGCGCGGTGCGCGCGCGGGACGGCGGCACCCTGCCCAGCAACCGCGCCAGGCTGCGCCACCCGTCGATCCCGCTTTGGACCACGGCCCATCGGTTGATCAGGATCTCGACCGGTGCGAGCGCACGGCCCAGCAGGATCGAGCCGGCGATCATGGCCCCTGCGGTGAGCTGATCCTGCAAAACCAGATAAGCCCCGAGGCCCAGCATGGCCGATTGCAGGAACAATCGAAACGCCCGCGTCATCGCCGAAAAGGTGCCCCCGTGATCCCCCGCCCGGATGCTGGCCGCCAGCGTCTGGCCGCGCAGCCGGTCCCAACGGTCGAAACTGGCCTGGCGCATCCCCAGCGACTGCACCATCTCGGCTTCGCCGCGCAGGGACTGGCCCAGCGCCTCGGTGCGATGGGCGGCGGCATTCGCCTCGGCCAGCGGCGCGCGGGTGGTCACCTGGTTGGCAAGCGCCAGCAGGATCAGCAGCCCGCCCCCGGCAATGGCCAGGTAGCCCAGCAAGGGGTGGAAAATGAAGATGCCCAGCAGGAAGATCGGCGTCCAGGGCAGGTCGAACAGCGCCATCAGCACCGGCGAGGTGATCAGCCGCTGCACATTCTCGAGGTCGCGCTGGCCGGTCGCGGCCTCTTGCGGGGCACGGGCGTCAAGCGTGGCCATGAAAACCCGGCGGTCCAGCGCCGATTGGAAACGGGCCCCGGCCCGGCTCATGACGCGGCCCCGGGCATAGTCCAACAGTGCCATCATCAGGTAGAGAAAGCCCACCAGAACTGAAAGCGCCACGAGGGTTTCCACGGACCGTGAGCCCAGCACACGGTCATAGACGTTGAGCATGTAGAGCGGGCCGGTCAGCATCAGCGCGTTGACGAAGACGCTGAACAAGGCGACGAACCGGAACAGCGCGCGCGACTGGCGCCGGGCCGCGCGCAGTTCCTGTCGACCGGCTGCAATCTCTGCTCTTGTCGGGTCGGCGTGCGTCATGGGCGTGGTCTTGCCAATCCTTGTACCGTGGTCCGGGCCGGCGTGGTATCCGGATCACGAATTCTCCTAGCTGTCGTGGCAGGCCTGTTCATTGCCTGTCCTTTCACTATCTGGGAAAGGTTAGCAAAGCACTGAATGGATATGCCCTTGCCTTTTGTCCGCCGAACGCCCCTGCTGAGCCTCTGCACCGTTCTTTCCTTGGGTGCCATGGCCGCCTGCACGCCCGCCCCGCCCGGCGGCGGCGTCAACGACCCCTATGAGACCACGAACCGCGAGGTGCATTCCTTCAACAAGTCACTCGACCGCGCCGTGTTGCGTCCTCTGGGCCAGGTCGCGGCCGAGGCTCCGCGCGAAGTCACCGGCCCGGTCGCCAATTTCGCCGACAATATCGGCCTGCCGGGTATGGTGCTCAACGGCGTGCTGCAAGGGGATGTCGGCGGGGCCGGCACCAACACCATGCGCTTCCTGCTGAACACCACCATCGGCGTGGGCGGGCTGTTCGACCCGGCCGGCGGGATCGGCCTGCACGAAGAAACAACGGATTTCGGAGAGACCCTCGCGGTCTGGGGGGCCGACGAAGGTGCGTACATCGAACTGCCCGTCTTCGGGCCTTCGACCGAGCGGGATGCCGCGGGCCGCATCGTGGACCTCGTGCTCGACCCGCTGTCGCGGGTGGGTACGCAGCCGCAACTGGATTATGGCGCGGTCACGCGCGGCGCCGCCATCGTGATCAACCGCGGTCGCTTCATGCAAACCATGGACGGGGTGCTTTACGAAAGCGCCGACAGCTACTTGCAATCACGCTCTGCCTATCTTCAGAACCGCCGGTTCGATCTTGGCGAGGCGCCTTCCGGGGCCGAGGCCGGGATCGATCCATTTGCCCTGGACCTGGAAGGATTCGAATGATGTCCCTGACCCGTCGCCGGTTCTCTGCCCTCGGCCTTGCCGCCGCCGCTACAGCGGCGCTTCCCATACCCGCCTTTGCACTGACGCAGTCGCAGGCCCGCCAGCTTGTCGACCGCGCGGTGGGAGACATCAACGCCATCATCTCCTCGGGCGGCTCCGAGGACCAGATGATCCGCCGGTTCAGGACCGTGTTCGACGACTACGCGCACACGGCGGCGATCGCGGCCTCGGCCCTCGGCGTGGCGGGGCGGTCGGCCAGCAATTCACAGCGCTCGGCCTTTGCAGAAGCCTTCGGGACCTACCTTGCCAACAAGTACGGCCGTCGCTTCCGCGAATTCCAAGGCGGCGAGATCACCGTGCAGCGCACCGTCCCGGTGAACAACTACATGGAGGTTCAGACGGTTGCCGACCTGCCTGGCCAGTCCCCGTTTCGCGTGGATTTCCATGTCTATGACCGGCCCGGTCGCCCGGTCTTCTTCAACCTGATCGTCGAGGGCGTGAACATGCTCGTCTCAGAGCGCCAGGAGATCGGGGCAATGCTGGACAGGCGCGGCGGCGATCTCGACGAGCTGATCTCGGACCTGAGGGCGATGGGATGACCAGGGCCCTGGTCCTCGCCCTGCCCCTCGTGCCGGGGCTCGCGCTGGCCACGCCCTATGACGGCACCTACCGTCAGAATGCCAATGCCGACTGCGCGCTGGTTGGCGTCGACGGCGGCGCATTGAGGATCGAGGACGGCATCTTCTACGGCGTCGAGAGCGAATGCCGCATGACGCGGCCCGTGAATGTCGTGAACATGAACGCGACGCTCTATACCATGGAATGCAGTGGCGAAGGCGCGCGCTGGACCGAACGCGCCATGGTCATGGAGGCTGCCGAGGGCGACGGGATCATCATGGTCTGGGACGGCTATGCCTTCCGTTACGAACGGTGCACCCCGCTCACCGAGGAGTAGCGCCGACCACGCTACTGACCGGCGAGTTCCTGCAACAACAGGTCGATCAGTGCTTCGGCGGCCGGGTCGGACAGACCCGGTCCACCGGTCTCGGCTCCGGCGGGCGGTTGCATTGGCAGTGGCCCCGGCTGCACGGGGCCGAGGACCCCGGTCATGGTCTCGCGCCAGATGTCTGCCGGCAGGCCCGAGCCCGTGACCCCGGTCAGCGGCGTATTGTCATCGTAGCCCATCCAGATCCCGGCGACGTAGTCGGCGGTGAAGGCTATGAACCAGGCGTCACGCGCCTGCTGTGATGTTCCCGTCTTGCCCGCGATCTGCCAGCCGTCGATACGCGCCCGCTGGCCGGTGCCCTGTTCCACCACCTGGTGCATCATCCATGTAAGCTGTCGCGCGGCGTCCTGGCGAATCACCCTGTCGCGGATGCCGCCGCCCGCGTCCATCAGGGGCTTGTCATCGCCCATCAGGCGCAGTTCCACCAGGCCGTAGGGCGTCACCGCCGAGCCGCCGTTGAGGATGCCGGCATAGGCGCCCGTCATTTCCAGAAGGGTGCTTTCCGAAGTGCCCAATGCAAGGGCGGGGCCCGTGGCAAGCTCGCTTTCGATGCCGAACATCTCGGCGACGGTGCGGACGTTGTCGCGGCCTACCCGTTCCGAGACCTTGACCGCCGGGATGTTGAGCGAGGCCATGAGCGCCTGTGTCAGCGTGACCTCGCCGGCATGGTCGCGGCTGTAGTTCTCGGGGCACCAGTCGTCTGGGCCGGGCACGTCCCAGCAGGTGGGGTCGTCGATAATCACGTCCATGGGGCGCATCCCCAGATCCAGGGCTGTGGCATAGACGAAGGGCTTGAAGGCCGACCCGGTCTGGCGCAGCGCCTGCGTGGCGCGGTTGAAGGCCCCGGCCGCCTCGGTATCGCGTCCGCCCACCATGGCGCGTACGGCGCCATCGGCGCCCATCACGACGATGGCAGCCTGGGCTTGGGACCCGTCTCGCACCTTTTCCTCGAAAACCCGGGTCAGGCCCTCTTCGGCGGCCTGCTGGATCCGCTGGTCCAGCGTGGTGCGGATGATCACGTCCTCGGTGGTCTGGCGGGTGAAGAACTCAGGCCCGCTGGCCATGACCCAGTCAGCGAAATAGCCGCCCGAGCGCTGGCGCGCAGCCTTCGACAGCGTGGCCGGGTCGGCCTGGGCCCGTGCCGCTTCTTGGTCGGTCAGATAGCCCTGATCGCGCATCAGCCGCAGCACGGTGTCGCCACGGTCCTGAGCGGCTTGAAGGTTGCGCGTCGGCGAGGTGGCCGAGGGTGCGCGCAGAAGCCCGGCCAGCATGGCGGCCTGCGCTGGATCGACCTCGGCCGCGGAAATGCCGAAATAGCGCTGGGCGGCGGCCTCGAACCCGCGTGAGCCTGCGCCAAGGTAGGCGCGGTTCATGTAGACCGTCAGGATCTCGTCCTTGGAATAGCGGGCCTCCATAGCCATGGCATAGGTGGCTTCCACCACCTTGCGCCAGAGCGTGGTCTCGCGGCAGTCGGCCTCGTAGGCGGTCTCGCTCTCCCAGGTGTCCGGATCGTAGGGACGTCCGAAGCACAGGAGCTTGGCCGTCTGCTGGGTGATCGAGGACCCGCCGGCCCCCGACAGCGGATTGCCGTTCTCACGGTAGTTGCGAACCATGGCCGCGGCGGTGGCGTAGAAATCGATCCCCATGTGATAGGGGGCGTAGAATCGCTTGTCCTCGGTCGCGATGATGGCATTGCGCAGGTGCGGGCTGACGGTCTCGGCGGTGACCATGCCGCCGAACTGGTCGCCGCGCCAGGCAAAGACCTCGCCATTGTTGTCCAGCAGCGTGACCGAGCCGCGCGTGCGCCCGTCGATCAGCTCGTCGATCGGCGGCAGGGTGGCGGCATAATAGAAAACGCCCAAACCTGTGAGCAGCACGACCGCAAGGCCGGCGCGCACCCCGAAACGCCACGCCAGAAGCAGGACCCACTTCACAACCCCGCCAAGCAACGCCCGCAGAGCGCCCAGCGGGCCACGCCGCGCGCCGCCCCCGCGTCGGGCCTGCGCGGGCTTGCGCGCAGGCTGTTTCCGCCTGGCTTTTGTCGCGTGGCGGTTTTCGGCCACAAGCGGTGGACGCGTGCGTTTTTTTCGGGACATCTCTGCTCTGCCGTTGCCGAATTTGCGCGCACAATAGCCCGGCGGGATTCGTTTGTAGAGGCGGATCGCCCCGCGACGAGCGCTTTTATGCGTGCTTAAATTTTCATCAATAAGCACGAAATGTGCATTTTTTGTGCGATTATGTTCCGGCGACCATTTCGCGCGCGCAGCATATTATTGAGCTTCCGGCCAACAAACGGCCCCCTTGAGAGCAAGCGCAGCCGCGAAGGGTGCGCACAGACGCCAAATGCAAGGGGAAGCCAGTGAAACTCATCATTGCAACGATCAAGCCGTTCAAGCTGGAGGAGGTTCGTGAAGCGCTCACCTCCATCGGCGTGCGCGGCATGATGGTGACCGAGATCAAGGGGTTCGGTTCCCAGTCTGGTCACACCGAAATCTACCGCGGGGCGGAATACGCCGTGAATTTCGTGCCCAAGGTCAAGCTGGAGATCGCGGTCGGCGCCGCCATGGCCGACGAGGTCGTTGCGACCATCGCCAAGACGGCCAAGACCGACAAGATCGGTGACGGCAAGATCTTCGTGCTCGACCTGGAAAGTGCCCTGCGCGTGCGTACGGGCGAAACCAATGACGACGCGCTTTGACGCGCTGGCCAAGGGACATCTGACAATGAAACTTCTCAAGACACTTTCGGTCGCCGGTGCGCTTGCCGCCCTGCCGACCCTTGCGCTGGCCCAGGAGGCCGCCGCGCCGGGCTTCGACGAGATCGGGCCCTATATCATGACCACGCTGCTGTTCCTGGTGGGCGGCTTCCTGGTGTTCTGGATGGCTGCGGGCTTCGCCATGCTCGAAGCCGGGCTCGTGCGCTCGAAGAACGTCACCATGCAGCTGACCAAGAACATTGCGCTCTACTCGACGGCCGCCATCATGTACTGGCTGGTCGGCTTCAACCTGATGTATCCGGGAGAGTTCAACGGATACTTCGCGCCCAACTTCGTGCCGACAGTGCTTGAGCCTGTCGGGCTTGGCGCGGCTGACGCCTCGCTCGGCTATGCCTCGGTGGCGTCGGACTTCTTCTTCCAGTTGATGTTCGTGGCCGCGACCGCCTCGATCGTTTCGGGCGCGCTGGCAGAGCGGATCAAGCTTTGGCCTTTCCTCGTCTTCGTCGTGATCCTGACGGGCATCATGTACCCGATCTCGGGGTCCTGGCAGTGGGGCGGCGGTTTCCTGTCGCAGCTGGGCTTCTCGGACTTTGCTGGCTCGACCGTCGTGCACTCCGTCGGCGGCTGGGCTGCCCTGGCCGGTGCCATCGTGCTGGGCCCACGCCTGGGCAAGTACAAGGACGGCAAGGTCAATCCCTTCCCGGGGTCCAACCTGGCACTTGCCACGCTCGGCACTTTCATCCTGTGGCTGGGCTGGTTCGGTTTCAACGGCGGCTCGCAGCTTGCGGCTGGCACCGTGGGCGACATCACCGATGTCGGCCGGATCTTCGCCAACACCAACATGGCTGCTGCCTCCGGTGCCATCGCGGCCCTGATCCTGACACAGGTGATGTATGGCAAAGTCGACCTGACCATGGTGCTCAACGGTGCCTTGGCCGGCCTGGTGTCGATCACGGCGGAACCGCTTGCGCCGTCGCTGTTCATGGCGCTCATCACCGGTGCCATCGGCGGTGTGATCGTGGTCCTGACCGTGCCCATGCTGGACAAGTTCAAGATCGACGACGTGGTTGGCGCCATTCCGGTGCACCTCTTCGCCGGTATCTGGGGCACGCTGGCCGTGGCCTTCTACACCGGCAACTGGGGGGCACAGATCACGGGTATCGTCGCCTACGGTGTCTTCACCTTCGTTGTCGCGCTGGTCGTCTGGTACATCCTCAAGGCCGTGATGGGCATCCGCGTCAGCGAAGAGTCCGAGATCAACGGTCTCGATACCAGCGAGTTGGGCATGGAGGCCTATCCCGACTTTACCAAGGGCTGACCTTCCTTCCGAAGCCTTTGACAACCTGCCCGGGCGAGCGATCGCCCGGGTTTTTTCTTTGGCCATCGAAAAACGCCGGACCCCTGGGCCCGGCGTTCATCGCTGTCTATGCGAACGGTTCAGTCGCCGATGACCTCGGCAATCGCCTTGGCCAGAACCGGAACAGTGTCCTTGTTCAGCCCGGCGATGTTGATGCGGCTGTCCCCGACCATGTAGATCGCATGATCGGTCTTGAGCCTCTCGACCTGTTCCGGGGACAGCCCCAAGCGCGAGAACATGCCGCGATGTTCCGCCACGAAATCGAAAGTCCCGGAATTGGTGAGGCGCCGCAGCTCTTCGGCCAATTGTTTGCGCAGCTCCAGCATGCCCAGGCGCACCTGTTCCAGTTCAGCCTGCCAGTCGGCCCGCAATTCGGGGTCCGACAGGATCATGCTGACACAGCGCGCGCCGTGGTCGGGCGGAAAGGAATAGTTCTGCCGATTGAGGTAGTTCATATTCTGCTGGCTCAGAGCCGCCTCCTCGGCATCGCGCGACACGGCCATCAGGATGCCCGTGCGTTCGCGGTAGACGCCGAAATTCTTGGAGCAGCTGGCCGCGATCAACAGGTTGTCGAAGGCCGTCGCCACGCGCCGGGTGACGGCCGCGTCCGCGTCCAGCCCGTCACCGAAGCCCTGGTAGGCGATGTCGATCATCGGGACCAGGCCCTTGCCCTCCATCACCGCGATGACCTCGTCGATCTGATCCAGCGTCAGGTTGGCCCCGGTCGGGTTGTGACAGCAGCCATGCAGCAGAACGATATCCCCCGGCTTGGCCCCTGCGAGATCCGCCAGCATCCCGTCGAAATCGATCCCGCCGGTCGCATCGTCGAAATAGCGATAGGTTTTCTGTGGCATCTTCATGAAGTTGAGGATCGAGACGTGATTGGGCCAGGTCGGGTTCGAGACCCAGACCGTCGCCTCGGGGTTGGCCAGCCGGACAAGTTCGAAGCCCTGCCGGCAGGCCCCGGTGCCGCCGGGCGTCGCGATGGCCGCCACGCGGTCACGCGCGACGCTATCGTCGAGAACCAGTTCGATCATGCCATCGGCAAAGGCGGGGTCGCCCGCCAGCCCGGTGTAGGACTTGGTTTCCTGTTCCTGGACCAGACGCCGTTCGGCGGCCTTGACCGCGCGCATCACCGGCGTCTTGCCCTCGGCGTTCTTGTAGACGCCGACGCCCAGATCGATCTTGTCGGGGCGGTCGTCGGCCTTGTACTGCGCCATCAGCGCGAGGATCTTGTCGGCGGGTTGTTGGCTCAGGTTCTCGAGCATCAGGCCTCTCCGGTTGCGATGGGCAGGTCGTCGTACATGCCCCATTCCGACCAGCTGCCATCATAGATGGCATGGTCCGTCTTGCCGATACGTTCCAGCGCCAGCGCCAGGATCGCGGCGGTCACGCCCGACCCGCAGCTGGTGATCGCCGGTTTCGACAGGTCGACGCCTGCGGCCTCGAAGGCGGCTTTCAGCGCCTGGGTGTCCTTCATGGTGCCGTCGTCGTCGAGCAGATCGGCAAAGGGCAGGTTGCGTGATCCGGGGATATGGCCCGAGCGCAGCCCTTCGCGCGGTTCCTCGGCCTCGCCGCGGAACCGTGCAGCCGCACGGGCGTCTATGATCTCGTGATCCAACAGCTTGGCGGCGCGGGCGACCTGCGTGACGTCCTTTATCATGTGGTTCTGGCGCTGGACGGTCATGTGCCGATCGCGGATGACGGGGGCCATGTCCTCGACCGGGCGGCCTTCGGCGCGCCATTTCGGAAACCCGCCGTCCAGCACCGCGATATCGGTCTTGCCCATCAGTCGGAACAACCACCAGACCCGCGCGGCGGAAAACAGCCCGGCGCCATCGTAGACCACGACCTGGTGCCCGTCGCCCACGCCCATGGCGCGCATCCGCGCCATGAACTTCTCGACCGGGGGCACCGTGTGCGGCAGCTCCGAGCGGTGGTCGCTGATCTCGTCAAAGTCGAAGAAACGCGCGCCGGGGATATGGGCCGCATCATACTCTGCGCGGGGGTCACGCCCGTCATCGGGCATGTACCAGGAGGCGTCGAGCACACGCAGGTCCGGATCCTTGATGTGGTGGGCCAGCCATTCCGTCGAGACAAGCGTCTTGGGGTCGTCGTTCGCCATCGGGTCACTCTCACGCTGCAAACGCATTGTCCCTAGCGCCGTGCCCGCAAGACTGCAAGGTTTGCATGATCCCGGCGGCGCAGCGCGTGGGTCAGCCGTTCTGCTTGAGCAGGCGCTGTTTCTGGCGGTTCCAGTCGCGCTTGGCTTCGGTGGCGCGTTTGTCGGCCTTCCTCTTGCCCTTGGCGGTGGCGACCTTCACCTTCACGATGCCCCTGTGGTTGAAATACATCACCAGCGGGACGAGGGTCATGCCCTCGCGCTGGGTGGCGTTCCACAGGCGGGCCAGTTCGCGCCTGCTGACCAGCAGCTTGCGGCGGCGGCGTTCCTCGTGCGGGAACATGGCCTGCTGGTAGGGGGCAATAAAGGCATTGGTCAGCCACAACTCGCCGTCTTCGACGCTGGCATAGCTGTCGGCGATGTTGGACTGGCCGGTCCGCAGCGATTTCACCTCGGACCCGGACAGCACGATGCCGCATTCAAGATCGTCGACGATCTCGTAATCGCGGCGGGCCCGCCGGTTCTCGGCGATGACCTTGTAGTTCGGGTTATCGGGTTCTTTGCTGGCCATAGTGGCCTGAAATAGGTCATGCGGCCGGGCCGCACAAGCGGTCTGGCCATTGCAGGGCAGGGCGTTAGGATCGCGGGCCATGAGCCGGCCTGTCCTTTGCAACCGCGCTGCGCGCCGCCTGTTCCTGGATCGGCACCAGTTGTTGCGGCCCGGGGCGGGGACGGGGCGGGGCGCCGACCTGCACCGGTTGCTGAATAACCTCGGGTTCGTGCAGGTGGACAGCGTCAACACGCTGGCCCGCGCGCATGACCTGATCCTCTGGTCGCGACGGGGACAGTATCGTCCGCGGGCATTGGAACTGGCCGTGGCCCGTGATCGGACGGCTTTCGAACACTGGACGCATGACGCCGCCGTAGTGCCCATGGAGTTCTACCCGATGTGGCGGCTGAAATTTGCCCGTGACGAGGCGCGGATGCGTGCTCGCTGGCCGAGTTGGCAACGCTCGGGCTGGGAACAGGAGTTCGACACGGTGCTGGAGCGGATAGCCGCCCATGGCCCAACCTGTTCCGCTGACGTGGGCGAGGGACAGGAGAAGGGATCGACCGGCTGGTGGGACTGGCACCCGTCAAAGACGGCACTGGAATTCCTCTGGCGGTCGGGGCGGCTGGCAATCTGCCACCGTCGCGGCTTTCGTAAGTATTACGACCTGGCCGAACGGGTGATCCCGGCGGAATACCTGAACACGCGGGTCGCGGACGCCGAGATCATCGACTGGGCCATGTCCGCAGCCGTGGCGCGGCTGGGGTTCGGCACAAGCGGCGAACTTGCTGCCTTCTTCGAGATCGTGACCCGAGAGGAGGCGCGAGATTGGTGCGCCCGTGCCGTCGAAAATGGACGCATGTTCGAGATCGAGGTCGAGGGCGCCGATGGCGCGCGGCGGCGCAGCTTCAGCGATGCCACGCAGATGGCGGCCATCCCGAACCTGCCCGATCCCTCAAGCCGCGTTCGCCTGCTGTCCCCCTTCGACCCGGCCCTGCGGGACCGGGCCCGGGCCGAGCGGTTGTTCGGCTTTTACTACCGGATCGAGATTTTCGTGCCCGCCGCCAAGCGCCGCTACGGCTACTATGTGTTTCCGGTGATGCAGGGTGATCGGCTGATCGGACGGATCGACGCGAAACGTTCGGGTGATGCCCTGCGCGTCGCCGCCTTCTGGCCCGAAAGGGGGGTGGCCATGGGCAAGGGCCGGCAGGCCGCGCTGACCGCCGAACTGGAGCGGGTGGCGCGGTTCGCGGGCCTCTCGGACCTGAGGTTCGACACGGGGTGGCTGCGCGCCTAGTTCAGCAGCCCCGCGTGCACCATGCCGTCGCGGATATGGGCTTTGGTGCTGTCTTCCAGCGGTGCCAGCGGCGAGCGCACTTCGGCGTCGCAAAGCCCGAGCAGGGACATGCCGTATTTGGCGCCGACAAGGCCCGGCTCCTCGAAAATCGCGATATGCAGCGGCATCAGCCTGTCGGTGATCGTCAGGGCCGTTGCGAAATCGCCGGCCAAAGTGGCCTCCTGCATCTCGGAACACAGCTTGGGCGCCACGTTGGCCGTGACCGAGATGCAGCCGGTGCCACCATGGGCGTTGAACCCCAGCGCCGTGGCGTCTTCACCCGACAGCTGGATGAAATCGGTGCCGCAGGTCAGGCGTTGCCTGGGCACGCGTGCCAGATCGCCGGTGGCGTCCTTGACCCCGACGATATTGGGGTGGCGGGCCAACTCGCCCATGGTTGCCGGGCTCATGTCCACGACCGAGCGGCCGGGGATATTGTAGATCACGATCGGCAGACCGCAATCGGCGGCGGCGGTGTAGTGCGCGATCAGGCCCTTCTGGGTTGGTTTGTTGTAATATGGGGTGACGACCAGCGCGGCATCGGCCCCGGCCTCTTTCGCCGCCTTCACGAGGCGCACGGTCTCGGCGGTGTTGTTGGACCCGGCCCCCGCGATCACCGGAATGCGACCGGCGGCGGCCGCGATGACCTCGGCCACGACCTTGTCATGTTCGGCATGGGTCAGCGTCGGGCTCTCGCCCGTTGTTCCGACCGGCACGATCCCGTGGCTGCCCTGGTCCACATGCCAGTCCACCAGTTTCTTCAGCGTCTCAAGATCGAGCTGGCCGTCCTTGAACGGCGTGACGAGGGCGGGAATGGACCCCTTGATCATGACACGCTTCCTTCCATGGTTCGGGTCGGATCGCCCGGTGGTAAAATCGCGCGGACCCTAGTGCGGTTTTCCGCCTTTGCCAAGTTTGTGAATTGCGGCCGGGCGCCATGGCGCTAGCCTTGCAGCGGCGCGGCAGGCAACGAGGCGAGACATGCGGCAGATACTGGCGGTTCTGGGGCTTTGGCTATGCCTTTGTACCCCTGCCACGGCACAGGGACCGGACGATCCCGCCCCCGTCCGGGCGGCTTTCGACGCGTCCGAGGCCGGCAACTGGCAGACCGCCTATGCGCTGATGGCGGAGCAGGGCGACCTGGGGCGCGACCTCGTCACATGGTTGCGCCTGCGCGCGGGGGATGCCGTATTTGCCGAATACCCGGCTTTCCTGGCGGCGCGGGCAGACTGGCCCGGACTGGACGCCGCGCGCGAGGCCGCCGAGGAGCTGATCGATGACACCGTGCCGACCGACCGGGTGCTGGCCTTCTTCGAGGGGCACCGGGCCGAAACGGGCGTTGGCGCGCTGGCCCATGCCCGGGCCCTGACCCATGCGGGCCGCAGGACAGAGGCCGAGGCGATGCTGATGGATTTCTGGACGACACGAGGCCTGTCCGAGGAGGGATTCGCGGCACTTTTCGCGGAATACCCCGCACTGTTGGCCCCGCATCACCCCGCGCGGGCGGACGGGATGCTCTGGCGCTGGCGGACCGAGGACGCGGCCCGACTGCTTCCGGTGCTGGGGGACGAGACGCGCGCCCTTGCTCGCGCCCGCATCGGCTATATCGATGGGGCCGACGATATCGACACCAGGCTGGCGGCTGTCCCGGAGCGCCTGCGCACCGACCCGGCGCTGGCCTATGACCGGTTCAACTGGCTGGCCGGGCGCGGCGACTGGACCGAGGCCGTGGCCCTGCTGCGCGATCGCTCGGCCAGTGCCGAGACGCTGGTGCACCCATGGCGCTGGGCCAGCTGGCGTCGCATCCTGGCCCGGTGGCAGATGCGCGAGGGCGAGCCGCGCATCGCCTATGACCTGGCAAGTCGGCATTTTCTTGACGATGGCGCGTCCTTCGCCGACCTGGAGTGGCTGTCAGGCTACCTGGCACTTACCTACCTGGACGATCCCGCCCTGGCACTGAACCATTTCGAAACCTTCGCCGCGGCGGTCTCGACGCCGATTTCAAAGGGGCGCGCCGGCTACTGGCTGGGCCGCGCACGGGACGCGCTGGGCGAAACAGAGGCGGCCCGTGCCGCCTATGCTCGCGCCGCCCGGTACCAGACGACCTTCTATGGCCTGCTGGCCTCAGAGCGTCTCGGTCAACCGCTGGCGTCAGAGGTGGCGGGGGGCGAGGTCTTTCCCGACTGGCAAGGGGCCGCCTTCTTGGCCGACGACAGGTTCCGCGCCGCCATGCTGCTGCTTTCGGGGAACGAGCGCGGGCTGGCGGTGCTGTTTCTGGCCGACCTCGCCCGGACCCTCGACCGCGAGGAGGTTGGCCAGATGGGCAATCTGCTGATGGAACTGGACGAGCCCTTCTTCACCGTTCTCGTGGCCAAATCCGCCCTGCGCCGGGACCTGCTGGTGCAGGACCACCATTTCCCCCTGCATCCCATGGCCGAGATGGAGATGCCGGTCGAACCCGCCCTCGCCCTGGCCATCGCGCGGCAGGAAAGCGAGTTCCGTACCGACGCCGGCAGCGCCGTGGGCGCGCTGGGCCTGATGCAGTTGATGCCGGGCACCGCGCAGGACATGGCTGTGGACCTGGACCTGCCCTATTCGCGGGCGCGGCTGGTCTTGGATTGGCCCTATAACGCGCGGTTGGGCACCGCATACCTAGACTACCTGCGCGGCGAATTCGGCGACAGCCCGGTCCTGATCGCGGTGGGCTACAATGCTGGGCCAGGGCGCGTGCGCGACTGGATCGAAGCCCGTGGCGACCCTCGGAACGATGAGATCGACGTGGTCGACTGGATCGAGCACATCCCCTTCCGCGAAACGCGCAACTACGTCATGCGCGTGACCGAGGGCATCCCCGTCTACCGTGCACGACTGACAGGGAACACCGGCCAAGTGGCGTTCCGCGCCCTTTTGAGGGGTGCCGCGCCGGTGATCCGCCCCCGCCTGCGCCCCGATGGGATGGGCCTGCCCACCCTGCGCCCACGGCCGCGCCCGGCCGATCTGTCAGGTGCCGCGACGGGTACGCAATAACGTGAAGAGCCCGGCCCCGACGACGATGGCGGCGCCGATGGCGACATTCGGTTCGAGTGTTTCGTTGAACACCGCGATACCAAGCGCGGATGCGAAAACCAGTTGCAGATAGGCGAAGGGCTGAACGGCGCTTGCCTCGGCGACCTCGTAGGTCTTGATCAGCAGAAAGTGACCCAGTGCGCCAGTGATGCAGAGCAACCCCATCCAGCCCCAGTCGAAGGTGGTCATGCTTTCCCAGAACCAGATGCCGGCAAGCGTCAGGGCGACCATCCCACTGACTCCGGTCCAGAAAAAGGACGTGGCGGCAGTGTCGCGTCGCGCGGCATAGCGTGTCAGCAAGCCGTAAAGCGCGAACATCGTCGCTGCGATCAGCGGGATGACGGCGGCGGGCTGGAACACTGTGATCCCCGGTTGCAGGATGACCAGCACGCCGACAAAGCCCACGCCGATGGCCACCCAGCGCCGCCAGCCCACGCCTTCGCCCAACACCGGGCCCGAAAGCGCGGCGATCAGCAGCGGGTAGCAGGCAAAGACCGCGTGACTTTCGACAAGCCCCAGGTAGACGAAGGCCAGAACCATGACGCAGATCTCGGCGGCCAGCAGCAGGCCTCGGAATATCTGCAGGACGGGTTGAGTGGTGCGCGCCGCGGCCCGGATCGATCCTGCCTGCCGCCGCGCGATG
>NZ_DATFIP010000085.1:0-9662 GCF_035270045.1 Salibaculum sp. | reverse complement strand
GCCTTTCGCATCGCGTCCACGTCGATCGCTCCGCCCCGCACCATCGGGTTCGACGCGATGATACCCACACTCCGGCCCCCGAGCCGTGCCAGGCCGGTTACGAGCGAGCGCCCGAAGCGCGGCTTGAGCTCAAATAGTGTGTCGCGGTCGAGGACCGCCCCCAGGATCTTTCGTGAGTCGTAGACGCTGTTCTGGCTAGTGGGGAACCCGTCGACCACCGTGAGCGCTTCTTTATCAGAGCCATCGGGCACGGGCGCGCGTTCGGGTTCCGCTCCCGAATGCTGCGGCATGTAGCTCAGATAGCGCTTTAGAACCGCCAGGGCCTCCTCATCCGTTTCCACGGCGTAATCGACAAGCCCGGTCTTCTCGGTATGCAGTTTCCAGCCGCCGAGATCTTCCGGGTCCACAGGCTGATTGATCGCCACCGAGGTGACGCGGCTCGAGGCGACCGCCATGGTCGCCCCCTTTCGCATGACAGCGAAATCCGACATGCAGCCGTACCAGGTCGAGGAGCCATAGCAGTCTCCGAGAAGGGCGGAGACCAGTGGCATTTCGCGCCCTCTGCGAAACTCCAGTGGGTCCTGGCCGAGAATGGCACGCCCGGCCGCACCCATCCTGTCCGGCATCCGCGCGCCCGACGATTCGCCCAGCATCACGAGCGGCATCCCCTTCTTGGCCGCCACTTCTCTTACGTGCTTGATCTTCTTTCCATTTATCACACTCGAAGAAGCGCCCAGCACCGTAAAGTCGTTCGATACGACTGCGACCGGCCGACCATTAATGCGCCCGAAGCCGGCGACCTTGCCGTCGGCGGGGGTCTTCTCGCGCGCCGCCTCCCGATGTGATCGGGCGAGCATTCCCACTTCGAGGAAACTGTCGGGATCGAGGAGTTTGTCGAGACGCTCTCGGGCGTTCAGGATGCCCTTTTCACGCCGCTCGGCCAGTCGCTTGGGGCTTCCCATGGCGAGGGCGGCGGCACGATGGTCTTCGAGTTCCGCGGCTGCGACTTCGAGGGGGTTCCGGGTCCGCTCGTCGTCCATGCCGTCTAGCCCTCCAATGAAGTAGTGTCACAAGAAACTACTAATAGCTGCTCCACCTGTCAATCTAGCGTCGGCAGGCGAGTAGTAGTTGCACTTGAAACGCCGGATTTCCAGAGATACGATCGATCCGTGAAACTGGAGGTACGGCCGAATGAGCGTGGACATCTGCAGCGAGATGACCGGAACGGTCTGGAAGGTGCTCGTGGAGCCGGGCCAGCGGGTGGAGGAGGGCGACACCGTCATGCTGATCGAGGCGATGAAGATGGAGATTCCGGTCGTCGCCATGGATGCCGGGACCGTTGCCGAAATCCTGGTCGCAAAGGGTGACATGGTGGCGGACGGTGATCCGGTGATCAGGCTGGACGACTGAGCGATGCGCCGCCTGCTGATTGCCAACCGGGGCGAGATCGCCTGCCGCATCATCCGGTCGGCCCGCAAACTCGGCATCTCGCCGGTCGCCGTCTATTCCGAGGCCGACCGCGGGGCGCTTCATGTGGAGATGGCCGACGACGCGGTGGAAATCGGGCCGCCGCAAGCCGCCCTGAGCTATCTTGATGCAAGCCGCATCATATCCGCAGCCAACGGAATGGGCGCAGATGCAGTTCACCCGGGCTACGGTTTTCTGGCTGAAAGCGCGGATTTCGCTGACGCTGTCCTGGAAGCGGGCCTGACTTGGGTGGGCCCTTCGCCGGAGACCATCCGCCGGATGGGCGACAAGCAATCCGCCCGGGAGACCGCCAGGAGCGCCGGTGTGCCTGTTCTGCCCGGTAGCGCGCGTATCCGTCCCGGCGAAGTCGGCGCCCTAAAGAAGTCGGCGGAGGATGTCGGGCTGCCGCTCCTGGTCAAGGCTTCGGCAGGGGGGGGCGGAATAGGAATGCGCCGTGTCGATGCGATCGATGCGCTTGAGGAAACGGTTTCCTCCGTGCAGCAAGGCGCGGAGAAGGCCTTCGGGTCCGGAGACGTCTATCTCGAGCGGCTGGTGCCGCGTGCCCGGCATGTCGAGGTGCAGGTATTCGGCTTCGGAGATGGTACCGCGATGCATCTATTCGAACGGGACTGCTCCTTGCAGCGCCGCTTCCAGAAGATCATCGAGGAGGCTCCCGCGCCCCGCCTCGCGGAGGGGACCCGCAGGGCACTCCATGAGGCGTCGTTGGCGCTTTGCCGGCAAACGAAGTACTCCGGCGCCGGCACAGTAGAGTTTGTTCTCGATGCCGAGACGGGCGAGTATTTTTTCCTGGAGATGAATACACGGATACAGGTCGAGCACCCGGTTTCGGAAATGGTCACGGGCGTCGATCTGGTGGCCATGCAACTGGAACTCGCTGGCGGTGCGCGCCCCGATGCCGAGGTCGGAGGGAAACCCGCCGGGCACGCGATAGAATGCCGGTTGTATGCCGAGAACCCGAGGAAGATGTTCTTCCCGTCGCCGGGGCGACTCGAACGCTTTGTGCTGCCGGAAGAAGCCTCCGACCTCAGGGTCGAGACCGGGTACCGCGAAGGTGACGTCGTTTCTCCCTTCTACGATCCAATGATCGCCAAGATCATTGCGCACGGTACCGACCGCCGCGCAGCCGTTGCCCGATCCCTGCAAGCGCTGAACGAAACCGAAGTGACCGGCATCACCTGCAACAGGGATTTTCTCGTCTCCTGTCTTCGCCATGACAGTTTCGTTTCCGGGGATGTCCACACCGGCTTCATTGAAGAACATCGTTCGGCGTTGATCCCGGCGGCGGGGTGACCGGTGCCGGCGCGCATTATGAGTGACTGAAGCGGGCAAGTGCACCGCATCATCCGACAAGACGGGAGCCGAGACGCTTGCTCATTGCCGGGTTGATTCTTGCAGTTCTGCTGACCTCGACGCTCTCCGGCGTGTTCGGGATGGTCGGCGGAATGATCCTGCTGGGCTTCCTGTTGTTTCTCTTGCCCGTCGAGGCGGCGATCGCGGCTCAAGGGGTCATACAGCTCGTTGCCAACTCCTCCCGGGCGTACTTCTCCCGTGAGTGGATCGATTGGCGTATCATCCGCTATGCCGTGCTCGGCATCGGGGCGGCACTCCTGCTGTTGACGCTGGTGGAGTACACCCCGAACATTGCGGTCGTTTCGATCTGCGTCGGCCTTCTGCCGGTGTTCTGCTATATCCCGACCCGCTGGATCATGCTGGATGCCAGCCGTCCACCACAGGCTGTCCTCTGCGGATTTCTCGGAGGTCTCCTGAACCTGGGGGTCGGCGTCGCCGGGCCGATCGTCGACATCTTCTTCGCCCGCACGCCCATGGACCGGCGAAAGATCATCGGCACGAAAGCGTCGCTCGTTCTGATCTCGCATCTCGCCAAGATCGCCTTGTATTCTGCAGCTTTGTCTGGCCTCGAAAATCGAGAGCTCATTGCCATCTCCGTTGCGCTGCCGTTCTCCGTCATGGGGTCCCTTATCGGCCACGCGATCCTTTCGCGTTTCACGAACGAGGGTTTCCGCCGCGGAACAGTCATCCTGATCACCGTCGTCGGCCTGTTCTATCTGGGGCAGGGGTTTTTGTTGCTCACCCGTTCTTAAGTCGCGGTCACCATTTCTGACGCCGGCGGTGACCATCGACAATATCTGGTTTGGGGCTGCCACGCTGTCGGAGCAGTCCAAAGAAAGCGAATTGAATTACGAAACGACGTCGCTGCCTCTGAATGCCCAGGCGCTCGTGCGCATCTCCAGCATGGCTGCGGCGACGTACATCACGACGCCGAGCAGGGCCAGCACCAGCAGGCCGGCGAACACCAGAGGTACGTTGTAGTTCGAGGAAGCGGAAAGCATCAGGTAACCGATGCCCTTGTTGGACGCTACCGTTTCGGCGATGACGGAACCAACGAAGGACAGGGTTATCGCGACTTTGAGCGAGGCGAAAAGATATGGCATCGAACGGGGCAATCCTACCTTGAGCAGGATATCGCGCCGGGAGGCGCCGAGAGATCTGAGCACGTCTGTCATATCGCGCTCGATGGTCGCCAGACCGGTCGCAACGTTCACGGCGATTGGAAAGAAGGAGATCACGAAGGCCGTGAGAATTGCCGGAACCGTGCCGATGCCGAACCAGATCACCAGTATCGGGACCAAGGCCACCTTCGGAATCGAATTGAAACCTATGAGTACCGGATAAAGGCCGCGGTAGACAAGCCGCGAAGAGCCGATTGCGGCTCCGAGAGCCACACCGACGACCACCGCCAGGCCGAACCCTGCGAGCGTGGTGTAAAGCGTCTGTGCCGAGTGATAGGCGAGTTCAGGCGCGAATTTTATGGCTTCGCGCCAGATGTCGCTCGGCGCAGGCAATATGAACACGTCCAGATCGAAAAGGCGGCAGCAAATCTCCCACACCACGAAGAATCCGATCGTGACTGCCCACGGCATCAGTCTTTCGATGGTCCGATCGGTCATGACATCTCCTGGTCGGTCTGAATCTTCTCGCGCAGCATGTGGACATGTCCCTGGAATGCATCCGTGTAAGTCATTTCCAGGCTTCTCGGGCGCGGCAAATCGATCGGCTGACGATGAAGTATACGACCGGGGCGCGCACTCATCACGATGACCTCGTCGGAAAGATAGACGGCTTCTCGCAGGTCGTGGGTAATAAGCACCGCGGTGAAGCCGCGCTCGATCCAGAGCCGCTGCATCACGGCCCAGAGAGCTTCACGGGTGAATGCATCAAGGGCGCCGAAGGGTTCGTCGAGCATGACAAGGCGAGGGGCGTGCACGATCGAGCGGCAGACGTTCACCCGTTGTTGCATGCCACCCGACAGTTCCCACGGAAACCGGTCCTTGAACTTCGAGAGCCCGACCTCCGCAAGAAGAGACGACGCCTGATCGACGAAAGGTCCCCGGTCCCTTGCAAAGGCTCTCCTGTGATGGGGAGAAACTTCAAAGGAAACGAGAACATTATCGAGCGTGGTTCGCCAGGGCATGAGCGAAGCGTTCTGGAAAGCCATTCCGACATCGCGCGCAGGACCGTCGAGCGTGACATCGCCGATGCGGATTTCGCCCTCGCTCGCGCGGGTCAAACCGGTAAGCAGCCGCATGAGCGTGGATTTTCCGCAGCCGGAGGGACCTACGACCGCAAGGAAGTGCCCCTCGTCGATGGAAAGATCCGTCGCTTCGAGCGCGCGTATCTGCTCCTTGCCGGTGTCGAACACCATTCCCACGCTCTTGAGTTCGATGAGTGCGTTCATGTTTCGGGCTCCACGGGTATGTCCGTCACGGCCATGTGTCCTGGTTCGTGGGTGACGAAAAGCGGTATCCCCGACGCTGCAACAGCGTCCTGACCGGTCAGGCCGCAGGCCCAGAACATGGGTGTTTCCCCCTGCAGCGGTGGAATCGGCTCCCCGAAATCCGGGACGCCGAGATTTCCGATTCCGATACAGCCGGGATCTCCGATGTGTATGGGGGCGCCATGCGCCTTCGGCAAAGCCCGGGATATCTCGGCGACGCGTTTTACGTCCCCTTTTGCGAACGGACGCATTGAGGCGACCACATGGCTCGAAAATCGCCCAACCGAACGCGAAGGAATGTTGGTGCGGAAGAGGGATCCTTGGATACCGAGCTCGATATGCCTCATGCGGATGCCGGCGCGAGCGAGCGCGTCCTCGTTCGCAAACCAGCAGCCGAGAACGAAAGCCGTGCTGTCGCAGGACCATGAGTCATACATGTCCCGCACCACTTCCGCAGGATGCCCGTCACGCCATATCCGATATTTTGGCAGGTCTGTCCGGACATCGAATTCGCCGCCGCATCCAAGCATAGGATCTCCGGGACTGCCGCGCTCGAGGATCGGCAAGGATTGGGGATTGGCGCCGCAGAATTCCTCGAATTCGTCGGCGGCGGCTTGCGGCACGACGATGAGATTGCCCTGGAGATACCCCGGCGCAAGGCCTGACGTGAGACCGGAAAAGGTCCCCGCCCGCATCTCTTCCCTGAGTTCCCGAGGAGATAGTCGTTTCCAGTCAGGCGACGGAGTCTGGACATCGGAGTTCATTGACAGGAGACTTCCGGTTCAGGGCACCAAGCGGCTGTTTCGATGAAACGGGCGCGCTTTCCACGGGGGCTTCCAATGAGTTGCCCGTCCCGCATGATCATGGCGCCGCGCAGCATCGCGCCGACCGGCCAGCCGGTAAGCTCGTGCCCATCATAGACGGTCCAACCGCATTTCGATGCGACCATGGAATTGCTGACCCTGACTTTGCGGTCAAGGTCGACGAAAGTGAGATCGGCATCGCCACCGACGGCGATCCGTCCTTTGCAAGCCAGGTTGAAGACCCGTGCCGGCCCCGCGCAGAGCAAGTCCACGACGTGCGGCAACAGAAGTTCTCCCTTCGACACCATGTCCAGAAGCAAGGGCACGAGCGTCTGGGTTCCGGGCATTCCCGAATGCCGGCTTGGGTAAGGCTTTGCCTTGTCTTCGAGCAGATGCGGCCCGTGATCGGAGCCGATCACGTCGACGACCCCGTCGCGAACCGCCCGCCTCAGCGCTTCGCGATGTCGGGCCTCTCGAATGGGCGGGTTCTGCTGAACCAGTGTTCCGTGGTCTCGGTAGCAGTCCGGCGCGGCGAAGATGAGGTGCTGCGGGAGCACTTCGCAGGTCACCAGATCGCGGTTTGCCGCTATGATCGCGATTTCCTCGGCGGTGGAAACGTGCAGGATATGAAGCCTGCGATTGTACCTTCGCGCTTCCGCTATCGCGCGCTTCGTCGCCGCGACCGCGCTTTCGACGTCGCGCCACTCGCCATGGATGAAGACGTCGGAACCCGAGGTCATCGGGCGACGCGCCTCGATGCGATCCTCGTCCTCGGCATGGACCGACACCACGCGGCGTCCGGAGGCCATTATGCCGCCGAGCGCATCCTGTCGCCTGATCACGAGATCGGAGGTAGAGGATCCCATGAAGACCTTGACGCCACAGACGCCCGGAGTTCTTTCCATCTTGATCAGGTCGTCGAGGTTCTCGCCGTCTGAGCCGACATAGAGTCCGAAATCGCACCAGGCGTGACGCCCCACGAGATTCATCTTTGCTTCGAGGTCGGGTTGGGTGAGGACGGCCGGCTGCGTGTTCGGCATGTCGAAGACACAGGTAACGCCACCGAGAGCCGCGCCGCGCGAGCCGCTTTCGAAGTCCTCGGTCCGTTCTCCGCCGGGTTCCCTGAAGTGCACGTGGCTGTCGATGACGCCGGGCAGAACGTGAAGGCCCCGTGCGTCGACTACATGGTCGGCCGACACCTTCGACACGAGCGAGCCCGGCGGCCCGACGCCCGCAAACCGGCCGTCCCGGATCAAGATGTCGAGTTCGGCGACACCGCGGTGAGAGACCACGGTGCCGCGCGTTACGACCTGCGAGGATCCTTCGGAATTCAATTCGGGATTTGCCGAAGTTCGGCGTCCGGCAGGAACGAGCTGTCGAAGATGAGCGTCGGCTCGGGGTCGGCTTCGAAGTTGAACACGCCCGACAACTGCTTGATGGAATTCGAGAGCTTTTCAATGTCGACATCACCGAATCCCGCAGACCGCGTATAGTCCGTGACGATCAGCGTCTCCAGAGCGAGTTCGAGCCGTGCGAGTTCGGCCTCTTCGTCCAGCAGGCCGTCGCGTGCCTTGGCTGCCGCAACGCCCACTTGCGGGTCCGCCATGACATCCTGAATGCCGCGGGCCGTAGCGCGAAGGAAACCCTTCACCAGATCGGGATTCTCTTCCGCGAGGGACCGGGAAACGATGACCGCGTTGCCGTAGAAATCCATTCCGAAATCGGAAAACAGAAACGACCTGAGGTCCTCGGGCTTCGCGCCGCGCTTGAGAAGATCGATATACGATGAGTAGTAGTGGCCGCTGATCATGTCGACGTCGCCCCGCAGCAACATCGTTTCTCGCAGTTTCCCGTCCATGTTCACCCGCTCGACCTTGCTTTCATCAATTCCTGTCTGAGAGGCGAAGGCGGGAAAGAGCTTGAAGCTTGCGTCGAAAGCCGGAGAACCGAGGCTGTGACCCTCCATGTCTGCGGGGCTCTCGATTCCGCTGTCGCCCATGGTGAAGATCGAGAACGGACCTTCGTCGTAGACCATCATGATGGAGACGGGAGCGCTTTCGCCGTTTTCCGCCGCGAACTGGATGAGGTTGCTGAGATCCGCGAAGCCGAATTCGTAGGCGCCGGACGCCACCTTTCCGATCGCATCAACCGAGCCGCGGCCGGCATCGATGGTCACCGACAGGCCTTCCTCCTCATAATACCCCTTGTCTGCGGCGACGAGCATGAAGGAGTCTGGCCCCTGGAAGACCCATGGCATGGTAACCTTGACCTCTGCTTGAGCATGGACGGTGCCTGCGACCGGAGCCATGACCGCAGCGGCCAGGAGCATATATCTGAACGTTTTCATGGTTTTCCCTCGACTGCATGTATTGTTCCTGCCAAGACTCTGTTCATGCCTCCTGCGTCTAGGTCTAACAAATAACTGTAAAACTATGAAAAAATCCAGATTGCACACAATTTGTGAGCAAAAATTGTGCAAAATACAGATGGATTGAGCAAGAGAATGTCGGCGCAGGACGCTCTTGGGAAGATTGGCTACAAGAAGTCGCCCGCCTTGGACGACGTGGCGATCTACGATTCGATCCTATCCGCCGTGATCGACCAGCGCCTGCCGCCGGGCACCCGCCTAACAGAGGCCGAACTGTGCAGCATCTACGGAACGTCGAGGCGCAGCATCGAGCGCGTCCTCGTTCGCCTCGAGGCCGAGGGCGTGGTTACGATCGAACGGAACAGAGGCGCTCGAGTAGCGCGGCCAACGGCTCAGGATGCCCGAGACGTATTCGATCTGCGACGCCTCGTTGAGGTCCAGGTCGTGAAGCTGCTCAGCGGTCGCATAACCAGCCAGGCCCACCATCGGATGGTAGCATCGCTCGGAGCAGAGGACAGCAGGGTACAAGACACTCAGGATCGCGCGCGCATTCATCATTCGGGCGATTTCCATATTCTGCTTGCCGACGAGTGCGGCAACTCCGAGATCAGGCGTCTCGTCTGCCGCCTCGTGGCGCGCACATCGCTCATCACCCAACTCTTCGGCAACAATCAGGCGCTCGACTGCTGGCACGATGAGCACGTTAGGCTGGTTGAACTGCTGATGGAGGGTGAGACCGAAGAAGCGGAAGCGCTGATGGTGCAGCATCTCGGCAGCATCGAAGGGGCTCTCAGGCTCGTAGAACCGCGGGACCAAGAGACTAGTCTCCGCGCCGCTTTGCTTCGCTAGGCACCGAAGTAGCGTCTGTAGTCGTCGAGGATCGTCCAAGGGTAGATCCAACCCTAGTCAATGACCTTGAGGACGATTCAGACGAGCCAGAGACCCTTGGTCATTCAAGCACGCCTATCCGTCAACGAGTGGAGGCGCGGTAGCGGACCATCTTGCGATCCGCCCCTGCAATCCGGCACGCCCGCCGTTCCGAAAGCCCGAACAGGGCCTTCAGATGCGCGACCGCCTCGCGCTTCACGGCAGGCGTCACCACTTTTTTGAAACCAGCTCCTTCATCGCGGCGAGGTCGGGCATCTGCTCGGCCAGCAGCTTCTTGAGCTTCGCGTTCTCATCCTCGAGCGCCTTCAGCCGCTTCGCC